>NZ_CALIED010000023.1:0-129497 GCF_938022135.1 uncultured Psychrobacillus sp. | reverse complement strand
CGAAAAATCAATTCTACTCTCTGATTTAAGATTTCTTTGCATCATAAATCAACCCAACCCTTAACATAGCCAAATGAAACTAAATTGATTACTCGTTCGTCTAACTAACTTGTGATAAACTAATATCATAAAAGAGGTGATTGTCTTGGCTATCCAATACCCTAATGGGAAGGTATATACACCTACCAAGAAAACAAAAACCCCAAAGCAAAAGGATTATTCTTTCAGTAATAGGGGTAAGACGTTAGAAGATGAGATAAATGATGCCAATGAGTACTATCTAGCTCATGACATTGCTGTCATCTATAAAAAACCAATACCTATTCAGGTCGTTAAGGTAGATTACCCAAGTAGAAGCTCGGCGGTTATAAAAGAAGCTTATTACAGGACACCATCCACTACTGACTTTAACGGGGTATACAAAGGGAAATATATTGACTTTGAAGCAAAAGAAACGGAAAATAAGACTTCATTTCCTTTAAAAAACGTTCATCTTCATCAAGTAGAACATATGGGAAGAGTTGTTCAGCAACTCGGTATTAGCTTTCTATTGGTTCGTTTTTCAACAACGGATCGATATTTTTATTTGTCTTACGAGCATTTAAAATTTTTTTGGGATAGAATGCGATCTGGAGGAAGAAAATCAATCACTCTCGGGGAATTTGAGGAATATGGGATTGAAATAACTCCAAAATATGCACCAAGGGTCAATTATTTAAAGATAGTTAATGACTTGTATGTATAAAGGGAAAGTGAGGAGACGTTTATGAGTGAGCAAAAATCTACTCGTGGACAAAGAAGAAAACAACAACTTGAACAAAAGAAAAAACAAACAAAACCTGCAAAAACATGGCTAAAACGTATCATGATAGCAATTTTAGCAATTGGATTAGTAGGATTAATAACTGGTGGGTCCGTTTATGCATATTATGCAAGCACAGCACCAGATTTAGATGAGGAATTACTAAAAGACCCGATCAGTCCTAAACTATTAGACGCAAACGGTGAAGAGTTTGCAACCGTCGGAAGTGAAAGCCGAGAATATATATCCTATGAGGAAATTCCTCAACAAATGGAAGATGCCATTTTGGCAACAGAGGATGTTCGTTTCTACGATCACATGGGAGTAGATGTCTTACGTTTAGGTAAAGCCGTTTTAGCCAACCTGAAGGATGGATTTGGTGCACAGGGTGCAAGTACAATTACTCAACAGGTTGTCAAAAACTCTTTCTTTACAAATGAAAAAACAATAAAACGTAAAGCTCAAGAAGCCCATTTAGCTCTACAATTAGAGCGTGAATATAAAAAAGAAGAAATTTTTGAAATGTATTTCAACAAAATTTTAATGTCAGGACGTATTTATGGCTTTGGTACTGCTTCTAAATATTTTTATGGGAAAGAACTAAAGGATCTTGAATTACATGAAATGGCTGTATTAGCGGGAATGCCTCAAAGTCCTAATAACTATAACCCTTTTAAAAATCCAGAACTTGCTGAAAAGAGAAGAAATACAGTTCTTTACTTAATGAATCTTCATGGCAAAATAACAGATGAGGAAATGAAAGCAGCCCAAGCTATTCCAGTTGCTGACTCCCTTCTACCCGAAGATCAAAGAGTAGCGAACCAAGATTCTAAATACGATGCATTTATCGATATAGTATTAGAAGAACTTGAAGAAAATGGAGATGCAGATGCTATTTCCGAAGGTATAACTATCCATACTACACTTCAACCGAAAGCTCAAGAGAAAGTAGAAGAAACCTTAAACTCAGACATCTTCCCTACTGAAGATATACAAGCTGGTGTTGCAGTAATTGATACTAAGACTGGAGCAGTTGTCGCTGCTGGTGGAGGAAGAAATTACGGAGTAGATCGAGGATATAATCATGCGCATGATATGAAAGAACGCTCACCTGGTTCGACTATTAAGCCTTTAATAGACTATGGTCCAGCTGTAGAATTTTTAGACTGGTCACCTGCTCAAACCATCGTAGATGAAGATATTAAGTATACAGGTACTGATCAAGTAATACGTAATGCCGATAATAAATATCTAGGTGCTATGACTATGCGTGAAGCATTATATAAATCTCGCAATACTACAGCAGTCAAAACATTAAAAGAAGTAGGTACTAAGAACGCAAGAGAATTTATTAGTCGATTTGGAGTAGATATCGGCACAGTAAATGAAGCCTATGCAATTGGTGGTATTTCAAAATTTATGTCCCCTATTCAACTAGCAGGAGCATACGCTGCGTTTGGTAATAACGGGAATCATACAGAACCATATGCTATTAACAAAATTGTATACAGAGATGGCAAAACAGAGAAAAATTACAAGCCTGAATCCAAGACAGTTATGAAGGATTCAACAGCTTACATTATTACAGACGTTTTACGTGATGTTTTAACAAAAGGAACTGGTAAGGCTGCAGCAATCAGCGGATTAGATGTAGCAGGAAAATCTGGTACGTCCAATTTCAGCGGAGATAAAAAAGGTGTTCCAGATGTATGGTTTGCAGGGTACACAACTAACTATTCAGTAACTGTTTGGTCAGGTTATGATGACAACTCTGCTATTACAACTGCCGAAGAACGAAGTCTTCCACAACGAATCTTTAAAGAAATTATGGGAAGTATTTCAGAAGGACAGAAAACAGAAAGATTTAAAAAGCCTAATTCAGTCGTAGAAGTAACAGTTGAAAGAGGTTCTAATCCATTAAAATTAGCTAGTGAGTATACACCTGAAAATATGAAGCTAACAGAGTTATTTGTTAAAGGGACAGAGCCTAAACAAGTATCTGAGGAATATGACCAGCTAGAACTAAATGCCCCTTCTAACCTATCTGTGCAATATGATGAAATAACATCATCAGCAACATTAGATTGGGACTTCGAAGGACCTGAAGGCGAAGAAGATGTTAACGTTCAGTTTGAGGTAGCGGTCTCTATTGACAACGGTCCAAGCGAAATTTTACAAACAACAGATAAAACAGGGTTAATTGTTCAAGCTCTAATCCCTGGTAGTAAATATTTATTTACCGTTACAGCAATAGCTGAGGATGTTCGAAGTGAATCAGCTAGTGTAGAGCTAGTACTCGAAGGTATCGAAGAAGAAGATCTCGAGTCTCCTGACTCGGAGGAAGAAAAACCAGAAGATACCGAGGGCGAGAATGAAAACCAACCTGGTAACAATGGTAACAATGGTAACAATGGTAATGGTAATGGTAATAACGGTAACAATGGTAATAATGGAAACGGTAATGACGGTAATAGTGGTAATAATGGCAATGGTAACAACAACGGTAATGGTGGTAATAATGATGGTGGTCAAGAAGATGGAGGCACCGATGGAGAAAATCCTGAGGAAACCCCTGAAGACGGCACAGAAACCGGATCTACACCTTAAACTATCCGATTATTACTTAAAATGATTAAAAAAAGAACGAGGAAATGGGATTATAACCCTTTCCTCGTTTTTTAATTGTTTCTTGAATTTATAAAGTGATTTTTTATTGCTTACTTTAGTTTAAGTGTAACATTTCACAAACGAACTCGTTTCACGAAATACCAACCCTACCCTTTAAAGAGGGCACTGAAATACTTACGTTTTTATAATAAATTTGTTTTGAAAATTAAAAAAGGGTACTTTTTGTTCAAATTGAACAGAAAACATCCTTTTTCATTGCCTTATTCTTGCTCTCCTTCGTTAAGTAACTTTAGGATTCGCTTCAGGTTGACCGCAAATATGGTTGTGGCTCCTTGTATTTCCATGCCAAAAAGACTCGTGCTAATCGCTGTATCGTAGCCGTATCCACTCTTTATCCTTCTTTGTAACACCCAACTCTGAAAGGGCATATTTTACATTTTTCCACCTCAAAATTATATTTATCATTGTGCGCACCCCTGCATTTACTTTTCTTTAGTATAGCAATAAAAGAATTTTTTTGCCTGAGTACATTTTTAATAAATTCTATAGTGGATTGGAGTGCAGAGCGGTGACTCCTAGGGGATTAGCGGCCACGGCGAGCACCCGGACTGAGCGCAGCGAGGGAGAAGGCTTGCCGGGCCGCCCCCAGGAAAGCATCCGCTCGGAACGGAAAGACACGGTCTCAGGAAATAGGAGCCTTTATTCATACTCTACCTCTAAGAGTTTAAAAGTACTTTTTCAGTGCACTCGCCTTTAACATAGCCATATTTTTTTATATTTAAACTGCCCTAATCTAAAAATGCCCCATATGGACTCCCTCTCTAAGTTAGTTTAGTATCTAACTTTTAGTAGGCAGTACATATGGGGCATTGTTGAATAATTAAGGTTTTCTTGATTCCATAATAAAGCGAAGAGCAAGCTTCTTTTCCGTTTCTTTAAATAATTCATCCAGCTGTCGAAACGCCGCAAAAGTTTTATAGTTCTGTTTTATAAAAGTAAAACGTTCCTGATAGTTTAATGGACAAGTGCCATCTGCAAGGTCGATTAACTCGTTTAACAGATCAATTCCTTTTTCCATTAAATCAATAGACCCGTTATTTCTTTTTTTATAATGAGCTTGTATCTCATCTCGCATCTTTGACCACTTTGCAAAAAGTCCGACAAAGTCTTCTTTTTTAAGCTTGGACAACTTTACTCATCCTTTTTTTACCCTCTCTGCACACAGGCAGTAACGGACATTGTGGGCAATTGGGATTTTGTGCCTTGCAATGGTAGCGGCCAAAAAATATAAGCTGGTGATGTGCCTTGGACCAGGATTCAATCGGAGTCTTTTTCATTAACGTTTCCTCGACCTGTAGGACAGAGTCCTTCCATCGACATAGTCCTAATCGCTTCGATACTCTTTCGACATGAGTATCGACGGCAATGGCAGGAATGTCAAAAGCAACTGAAACAACTACGTTAGCAGTTTTGCGCCCTACTCCTGGAAAAGTAGTAAGTAGATCTCTGTCTTCCGGTACTTCTCCATTATAAAGCTCTATTAGTTGCTTACTAAGCGCTTGAATATTTTTTGCCTTATTACGATATAGGCCGATTGAACGTATGTCGTTTTGTAGCTCTTCGATTGAAACTGCTAAATAGTCTTCGGGCTTTTTATATTTTTGGAACAAATTTTTAGTTACTTTATTTACAAGCACATCCGTGCATTGCGCTGATAAAAGTGTAGCTACTAATAATTCAAAAGGATTATCGTGGACTAACTCACAATGAGCATCCGGAAACATCCTTTCCATTTCCTCTAAACAAAAATGCCATTGGGCCTTTGTAAGCAACGTTCTCCACCTACTCTCTTTCTTCTAACCAATTGTAAAAAGGAACTTTCGCCGCATCTAAGGATTGCTCCTTTGGTCTTTGCATTGGTATATGCTGTCTAAACTGAGCCGACTGATTTTCTGCAGCTTCTACTGTTTTTATATTTTTCTTTTTCCACTCGAATAATATGCGGTCTATATAGCGCAGGCTTAGCTTTTGAGATAAGACAGCCTCTTTCAAAGCTAGCCTTATTAAAGAGGCAGAATGCTTGTCCTGGTCAAACCACATTCCAATTGTTTCATATTCCATTGGAGATAACAATCTACCGAATTCAGCTTCAAATAATTTGTAAATTTCGCCTTCTTCGCCCTTCACTTCTTCGTCTTCTTTATTAAGGTTTTGTTGCTCTACGCAATCGACCAAAAGCTCCCATAAATGATTAAAATCATAGTATTCATAATGAACTCCATTTTCGTCCATATGCTGTTCAATTTGGATTAATCCCTTTTGGACAAGACGTTGTAAAATCGTCACTACTTTATGTTCGTTAAAATGTGTACGTTCCACTAAGTTTTGAGGGGTTGGAAAGTGGTTACCCGCTTCTCCAAAAGCGATAAGATGTAATAGCAGAATAGCTTCCTCGTCCTTGACATTAATGGCCTTGTAATGGCTAAAAAAAAGCTGGGAAATGGTTACATTTCCCTGCTCTGTCCAGATTCGGAGCCGATTTCGCTTTTGCATACTCGCACTCCCTTTCTTATATAATACGCTGTAAAAGTTTATTAACGTAAATGTTCTTTCTTTCTGATTCTTATTATGGATATAAACGGTTTAATAGTCTTGGGAATGGGATAGATTCACGTACGTGTTCTGCTCCACTTAACCAAGCTACTGTACGTTCTAATCCAAGCCCAAACCCTGAGTGAGGAACAGACCCTTGTTTACGTAGCTCTAAATACCATGCATAAGCCGATTCATCTAATTTATGCTCTGCAAGACGTTGTTTTAGTAAATCATAATCATGAATACGTTCTGATCCACCGATAATCTCACCATATCCTTCAGGAGCGATTAAGTCCGCACATAATACAACATCGTCTCTGTCTGGATGAGGCTGCATGTAGAATGGTTTAATGCCTATAGGATAATGCGTGATGAATACTGGCATATCATAGCTTTCTGCGATAGCTGTTTCATGCGGTGATCCGAAATCATCTCCCCATTCAATATCATCAAAGCCTTTCTCGTGTAAAAACTTAATTGCATCATCATACGTGATACGTGGGAATGGTGCTTGAATTTTTTCTAATTTAGAAGTGTCGCGTCCTAAACGTTCTAATTCTAATTGACAGTTTTTAAGAACAGATTGGACAATATATGCCACGTATTGCTCTTGTACTTCTAGATTCTCATCGAATTCTACAAACGCCATCTCTGGCTCGATCATCCAAAATTCAATTAAGTGACGTCGTGTTTTAGATTTTTCTGCACGGAATGTTGGTCCAAAGGAGAATACTTTTCCTAATGCCATTGCTGCAGCTTCCATGTATAGTTGTCCAGATTGAGATAAATATGCATCCTCATCAAAATACTTTGTATGGAAAAGCTCTGAAGTTCCTTCAGGAGAAGATCCAGTTAAAATTGGTGGATCCATTTTTACAAATCCATTTTCATTAAAGAATTCATATGTAGCACGAATTATTTCATTACGAATTTTCATAATTGCGTGTTGTTTTCTAGAACGCAGCCATAAATGACGGTTGTCCATAAGAAATTCAGTTCCATGCTCTTTTGGTGTAATAGGATAATCAACCGCAGCGTGAATTACTTCGATTTCTTTTACTTGTAGCTCATATCCAAAAGATGAGCGTTCATCTTTAGTTACTTCTCCAGTGATATACATAGAAGTTTCTTGAGTTAACCCTTTTGCTGTTTGGAAAATTTCTTCTCCAACAACTTCCTTTACTACTACTCCTTGTACAAAGCCGGAGCCATCACGTAGCTGTAAAAAGGCAATTTTTCCGCTTGAGCGCTTGTTCGCAAGCCAAGCCCCAAGTTTTATTGTTTCTCCTACATGGTTGGCCATATCTTTAATCATAATTTTTTTCATGTTGTCCTCCATTAGTCATAAATAAATTTTACAAATTGGATATTCTCTTCCACCAGTCGCCGTTATCAAATAATAGATAAACGTAGTTTAGATTATCCTTTGAATTGACAAAGGTAATCTCCCATACAGGGCCAACCTCTTCCACACCTAACTTAGCGTGGAGCACCTTACTTTCTTGCTCTCCATCCAAAACGATGGAGATGGCTTCTTCTTTTGATATACCCTCTTCAAAGCTTACCTCCATGATAGGCTCTTCATTTGCCTTCAGAGGGATAAAAAATGCTTTTTTGGCGCCATCTTTTGTGTTACCTATAATCGTCTGATAAGAGTCGGTACTATTATACACATAGGATTCATCAATTGTCTCCAATAAGTTATTCTTTAGTGTATAAGATTCTGCAGACGTTAAGGCTTCCTTAAATGGCTCCCGAGCCTGAGTATATATAAGAATGCTAAGGATTGCGGTTAGGCTAATTGTAAAAATAACGATAAATAATAGCCATCTTTTAAGTGCCATATTTAGGTCCTGTAAATGGTAAAGACTGCTTTTTCTTGGTCTTCTTTATCTAATGCCAATCCAAACATTAAATCCTTTTCCTTCAAAGAACGGTTCAATGCATCTACTATTTTGTATAGATCTGATTGGTATTGTACGGTGACGGTGGAGATGACTTCGATTTTGTTTTCCATATTTCTACCCGCTTTCTAATACTCATCCTTAATTAGTATACCAATTTTCTAGCTCTAAGACTATATTTTCTAGTGATACTTTCTTTACAGGTATGTTAGGAATCGCCTGTAAAAAATCAGCCCCATACGACTTAGTCTCAATTCTTCTATCTAATACGATAAATACTCCCTTATCAGCGGAGGAACGAATTAAACGACCAAATCCTTGTCTAAATCTTAGAACTGCTTCTGGTAAAGAGTAGGATGAAAATGGGTTAAGCCCGTTTCTGCTCATTAATTCTGCACGTTTTTTAAATAATGGGTCATCTGGTGATGAAAAAGGTAAACGCACCATGATCACGACAGACAGTGCCTCCCCTGGCACATCTACGCCCTCCCAAAAGCTATTGGTGCCGAAAAGTACAGATTTCGAGAAGCGTTGAAAGGATTTTAATAGACGCATTCTACTGCCAGTTGTAATCCCTTGGGCAAACAGCATATAATCTTCGAGCAGGTTAGTCTCTTGTATTAACTCAACCGTTTTTCGAAGCATATCTTGTGAGGTGAATAATACAAAGCATCTTCCGCCAGTTACTAGCACTGTCTGAACAATTGCTTCTGCCACTGACTCAATATAGTCAGATTGTGAAACTTGCTGAATATCCGGCATATCTTCAATAATTAGGAGCTCTGCCCCATTATAAAAATTAGATTCTACTTTAAATTGATGAATCGGCACACTCGAACTAAGCCCTAGCTGTGAAGTGATAAAGTATTTGTTAGATGGTACGGTCAAAGTCCCCGACGTCCAAATAATACCTCCACTATCTCTTAACGGAGCCATTGCTTCTTTTATATCCTCTTGATAATCTAATGGTCTTTTGATGATAGTAAGGCTCCCTGGCACACTCCTATTATCTAGTTCGAGCCATTTTGCTTCTTCTTCACCATCCTGAAGAAATATTTCATCCCACTCACTTACTTTAATCTCTAGCTCCCGTAGCCAATATTCCCACTCATTTACGATAACTATTAATTGAGGGTCCAATAGGTTTTTCTTGGACGAGCCAACATATGGCTTTGTGGAATATATAAACGTCTGCAGATTTTTAGCTACTTTGATAAAATATGATTTATCTAGTTCTAACTCTTCCATCGTATTCGTACGTTTCGTACTTTTAGATTTATGAGGGAAGCTTTGTATAGAAGAAATGATGTGAGACATAGCGAGATCAAACGACTCTACAACATTTACAAAAAGCTTCTCTATGCGGAGTCGTACGGATAAAGAGACGTTTATAAGCGACAGTTTGTAAAGTAGATGATCGGTATCTAACGTTCCAAATTGGCCTAAAATATACTTCCAATTAGTATAGGAAAAAATACGTTCTTTTCGAGAAATACTAGCATGGATCATTTGATGTGCTTCATCAATGATAGTTGCACAGCCATTCTCTAAAAGTTTAACTTCTCTATCCTTGTCTGCTATGATCATAGAATGATTCGTCACAAGTATATCGCAATCCTTACTCCGAAGAAGTGCTCTCTCATAAAAGTCAATTCCTTTTACGTCGTTTATCATCTTCTCAGAGGTTCTTCTTATTTTATCAACAAAGAGTAAACCACCTCCAGAGACATTAAGCTCAGAAAGATCACCCTCCTCTGTCATAGTAAGCCAAACTAAAATCTGCATGATAGTGAAGGTTTCATCATATGACTCGTCATCTTGCTGAAGATGCTCCCAAAAACGATAAAGGTCAATATAGTGGTTAATCCCTTTTAGTTTAGCTACTCGAAGATTTATATTCAAAATGTCATGAAGCTTCGGTATTTCCTCATTTATTAGTTGATCAATAAGATGAGTAGTGTAGGTACTAATAATAATTGGCTTTCCTTGCTCTATTCCATAAATAGCAGCAGGGATTAAATACCCTAATGTTTTACCTATCCCAGTCTCGGCCTCACATACTATTTCTCTAGATTCGGACAGCGCTAGGTGAATTCTATCCATAAGCTCAAATTGGCCAGTTCTTTCCTCCAGCTTTAAACTTCCTTGTTGGAATAACTGCTTCTTTTCGTCGAAAGAGCTTGGGTAAACTAGCTCACTTTGCGTTGGAAGAGGCTCATCTCTTTCATATTGTAAAGGGATCCCTCGATATTCTAAATAATCCTTTGAGTCATACATTTTTCTTTTCATCGTCAGCACTTCAAAAAATATAAGAGCTAGATTGGATTTTAATTGAAAGGATCTCTTATGTAAAAGTTCTATTGTTTTCATTGGCAGCGTTTGTAGCTGATCAAAACATTTCAGCAGTAAATAAGCTGTAGCCTTCGCATCGTCATCTGCTCGGTGGGCAGATTCAAGCTCTATATGTAGCTCATTTGCTATATCCTGAAGTTTATAACTATAAATATTAGGAAACATCAGCTTTGCAAATTCCACTGTATCAATCGATTTACAAACTAATTTAGGTAATCCTACACGTTTTAGCTCCTGCTGAAGAAACGTTAAGTCAAAGTTCGTATTATGAGCAACAAAAATATGATCTTGCAACATTTCCAACACTTTTGGGGCAATCTCTTCAAATCTAGGAGCATCCTTGACATCTTCTTCCTTGATGTTAGTTAGATCCTGAATAAATAGAGGAATTTGTTTTTGCGGATTTACAAACGTATTAAAGGAGCCCGTTATTTTATTATTTTCTATAAAAACAATTGCAAGCTGAATAATTCGGTCACCATTGGCAGATGAATGGCCTGTTGTTTCAATATCGACAACTGCATATTTATGATTTTCCAACACACTTCATCTCACCATCATTAAAATTAAAAGCATTCTAACAAGCGCTCGAGCACTGCTTTTTAAAAATTGTACCACATTACTTTATTAGAAACGAAATATATGTAGGACTTAAAAAAAATTAAAATTATTATCCCTACTTCTTTCATTCTCAAATAAACAATTCAAATCCTATTTAGACGAAAAAATGTGCAGATCTAGCTTGTTAGAGAGAAAGTTGCAATAGCAATAAAAAACAAAGCCCCGGAAATTTTACGATTGGTAAAATTTCCGGGGACTTTTGAAATCCAGGGGCTTTTTTCTCCAGCCACCTCCATGTGCAATTATTACATGACTGTTGCTTCTGGCTCGTAGTTGATAATTTGGTTAATCGTATTATCTGAGTTCATAATTCCTACTGTTGGACGATGGTTTTTTGCTTCTTCATTCATTACGTATGCATAAGACAAGATAATTACTATATCTCCACGTTGAACAAGGCGTGCTGCAGCTCCATTTACACAAATTACACCGCTTCCACGTTCTCCTGCGATAATATATGTTTCAAAGCGTGCCCCATTATTGTTATTGACAATATGAACCTTTTCATTTGGCAGCATTCCTACTGCATCCAAGATATTTTGGTCAATTGTAATACTGCCTACATAGTTTAAATCCGCCTCAGTGACTACTGCTCGGTGAATTTTACTGTTTAACATCATTCTTAACATTATTACTGCACTTCCTTCATATTAACTATTATATTATCAATTAATCTTGCTTTTTCAAAAAATACGGCAGCTGCAAATAAGACTTCTTCTGTGTACTCGTTTACAGGTTGTAGTGTTGGATAAGCCAAAGCCTCCAGGTAATCTATTTTACCAGATGTGTTTTCAATTATATATTGTTTAGCTTCAGCAATAGCCTTTTGTACATCCCCCGTGCGATGCACGTTCTCTTTTGCCAGCGTAAGCGCCTTGTAAATATGAGGGGCAACTTCACGTTCTTGCGCGCTAAGAAATACATTTCGCGAACTTTTAGCCAATCCATCTTCTTCACGTATAGTTGGAACAGCAACTATTTCTAGCGGGAAATTGTATGCTTCAACAAACAGCTTAATAATCGCAAGCTGCTGAGCGTCCTTTTGTCCAAAATATGCCTTTGTAGGTTGAACTAAATGAAATAGCTTAGATACTACTTTCAGTACACCATCGAAGTGACCTGGACGTGTGGAACCACATAGCTTGGTAGAAATATCACCGGCATGTATCGTAATCCCACTTTCAAAAGGATACATTTCATCAGGCGTTGGAACAAATAATAAATCTACTCCAGATTCTACAGCAATCTTTGTATCTCGTTCAATATCTCTTGGATATCTATCTAAATCTTCATTTGGTCCAAACTGTGCTGGATTTACAAAGATACTAGCAACTACGAACTCGTTTTCTGCTCGAGCTTTAGTAAGTAGTGCTTGGTGGCCTTCGTGTAGATACCCCATCGTTGGTACAAAACCAATAGAGTGTTGTTTATGTTTTGCAATAATTGCTTTAAGTTCATCAATCTTTTGTACTGTTTGCATGGCTAGGGTTACCTCCGTATAGTTGGTTTAGTTGATCATCCTTCATGGTGAAAGAATGCTCTGTAGCAGGGAATGCACCATTTTTAACTTCTTCTACATACTTCTTAATACCGCTTAAAATAGGTTCCCCCACATTTGCATATTCTTTTACGAACTTCGGTATATGATGAGATCCATACTTAACCAAGTCATGGAATACTAATACTTGGCCGTCCGCAGTCGAACCAGCTCCTATTCCTATCGTTGGTACCATGAGAGCACTCGATATTTGCTCTGTTAGCTGATAAGGGATACACTCCAACACGACAGCACAAGCTCCCGCCTGCTCACATTTTTTGGCATCTTCAATTAGTTTTTGCGCAGCTTCCGCAGTTTTCCCTTGCACTTTATATCCACCCAGAACTCCTGCAGATTGAGGTAACAATCCTAAATGAGCGACTACCGGTATACCAGCAAATGTCAGCTTTTCAATTACAGGTATAATTGCTCCTGCTCCCTCTAGCTTTACAGCCTGTGCACCCGTCTCCTGCATTAAACGAACTGCGTTAGAGAGCGACTGATCGATATTTCCGTGATATGTTCCAAATGGCATATCCACAACTAAAAATGTATTCGGTGCTCCTCTTCTAGCAGCTTTACCATGATGAATCATATCATTCATCGTAACTGATACCGTAGAATCGTACCCTAGCACTACCATCCCAACTGAATCCCCTACTAAAATCATATCGACATTAGCTTCTTCAGCAAATTTGGCTGTTGGGAAGTCATAAGCTGTGATCATAGAAATTTTTTCTTCATTACTTTTCATTTTCAAAAAATCACTCGTTGTTTTCATCCATTTCCCTCCTTATAAAATTATTACCTCGGTCTAGCACATAAGCTTACCTTTGGTAAAATAGAAGAGAAAACCAAATATAAAGCCCTTCAATCCTTTACTTGGACAGAAGGGCAGAAAATTTAAATTCATCGGTTTTCTCCGTCCCTGTCATTCATAGATCAAGGCAGACTATTTAATTTAAAAAAGTAACTTACCGGTGTAGTTCTAAAAAGATACTACCCTTCGCATACAGAATAACAGAATTAGACGAAAACGTCCAAATTAAATTTTGAGTAAATCAATATCAGCCGAATAAATACCTTTTATTTCTCCATTATCTAATTGAAGCTGCAAAGCTCCATCATTAGTAATGCCAATAGCCTGTCCCTCAATTGTATCCCTAAGAGTAGTAGCTCTAATCCTATTGCCAATAGTACAGTTATAGCTCTCCCAAATGAGTTTAATAGGTTCAAAACCTAGAGTGATGTACATATCACTATATTTTTCTAGATAAAATAGAACTTTGGCAGCTAGGAGAGCTCTGTCTACATGTTCTCCAGTTTCCAACTTTAAAGAAGTGGCAATAGATTCCAAAGGTCCTTCAAAGGATTCTGATGTCTGATTTACATTGATACCCATTCCAATAATAATAGCTTGTACACGGTCCATATCTGACTGAAGCTCGGTAAGGATACCAGTCACTTTCTTCCCATTAATGAGCAGATCATTAGGCCATTTAATGCTTGGCACACAGGTTGTAGTATCTTCTATTGCTCTGGCGATTGCTACAGCAGCTACTAGCGTAAACTGTGCAGCAAATTGAGGACTAATATTAGGTCGGAGTATGAGACTCATCCAGATCCCCTTTCCAACTGAAGATTCCCAAGAACGGTCTAGTCTACCACGACCTGCAGTCTGCTCCTCTGATACTACTAACGTTCCATGAGCGACACCCTCTCTCGCTTTGTTTGTAGCAATCGTCTGAGTAGAATCACAAACCGGATAATATATAATATTTTTACCTAGTTCTTTTGTTTCGAGATGAAGTGAAATACGTTCACTAGCTAAAGTATCCGGCATCTGTTTAAGAATATAGCCCTTTTTCTTTATAGCTTCAATTTCGTAGCCTTCTTCTCCAAGTCCTTTAAGATACTTCCATACCATCGTTCTAGAAATCTCTAGTTCTTCTGCGAGTGCTTGACCAGAAATTGGGTCTCCCTTTGCAGCCTGGAGTCTAGAAATAATTCTTTCTTTAATTGATATACTCACGAAAAAACCATTCCTTTATCTGTGCTCTGTCGTTTTTTAGTTCTTCGTTCAAAATCATTATCGTTAACTTATCTAAAGCTTCTTTAATCCAAGGGCCTCTTTTTTCCTGCTTCCATTCCATTAAATCATTCCCACTAACTACTACATCTCGCTTAGACGAAATAGCTAACTTCTTTTTTTCTTCTCTCAAGAGCTCTGGGGTATATGAATGCTCGATATTAAATAGGACCCTTCCATAGCTCGCTGCTGCAATCAATACTTCATCCGAAAACTGAAACAGCTCCACAGAATCCCAGCTCCCATTATTCAAAGATTCCACAGCACGGAGCACTTCCTTGACGTGTTTTTTTTCTGAATTGGAGCATTTAAAGGCAGAAAGTAGCTCAGTATGGTTAGAATCTTTATTCATTAATATGAAAAATGCCCATCCATTTGCTTTCATCCCAAAGCTATTAAAATCTCTCCATTTAGAGATTGAATCTACCCAATTTCCTACAAAATGTCTCGATAGCCCTGTAGAAACAAACAGTTCCATTCCTTTTGAGGGGTAATTACTAACCCAAATTTTCTCTAGCTCTACTTTTACTCTCTCTATAGAGATATGACTGATTAAAGGATGCAGCTCTTTGATGGCAGCTTGTGTCGAGCTATCTAAGGTGAAATTTAATTGTGCTGAAAAACGTATAGCTCGTAGCATCCTAAGGGCATCCTCGGAAAACCGTTCCTTTGGATTCCCTACTGCCTTGATCGTACCTTTTTCTAAATCGGAACTTCCTCCGAAGAAGTCGATTAACTTATCTTCTTTAGTTAAAGCCATCGAGTTAATCGTGAAGTCCCGTCTCTTTAAATCTTCCTTAAGCGTGTGAACAAATTTAACTTCGTCCGGTCTTCTATGGTCACTATACGTAGTCTCCGATCGAAAGGTTGTAACTTCAATTGGTTCTGATAAAACAACAAGAACAGTTCCATGTTCAATTCCCACATCAATAGTATGTTCAAATAATTCTTTTACTTGTTGTGGTAAAGCATTAGTTGTTATGTCTACATCGTTAGCTTGAACACCTCTCACGAAGTCTCTTACTGCTCCACCAACCACGTATGCTTCGAAGCCAGCATTTTCAAGTACGGAGATTACTTTATAAGCATCTGGCCATCGATTTTCCATTTATTTTTTCGCCACTCTTTCATACATCTCTTCATATTGATCTACTATTTGCGAGGAGCTAAAACGTTCCTTTACAATTTGGACTGCCCTTTTCTTTAACTGGTTATGTAAATGAGGATCCTTCAATATTTTCAGACCATATTCGGCAACACTGTCTATATCTCCAAGAGGTACCAAATATCCATTTTCACCAGGTATTATTACTTCAGGTATACCACCGACGGCAGTTCCAATACATGGAACCTCACAAGCCATTGCCTCCAGTAATACTAAACCAAATGACTCTTTTTCAGATAACAGTAGCATCAGATCTGAAATAGAATATAGCTCTGAAACATTTTCTTGTTTTCCAAGAAAGAGAACGTCTTTCTCAATTGGCTTACCCTTCACATATTCCATTACTGGATGCTTTTCTGGACCATCCCCTACTAATAGGAGTTTTGCTGGGACTTCTTTATGCATTAATTCAAAGCTTTTTACAACATCCGGAACGTGCTTGACTTTCCTAAAATTGGATACATGGATGACAACCTTTTCATTCTCTTTAATGCCTAATAATTCTTTTAGGTTGTTTGCATCCTTTTTGTGATACTCTCTTTCATCCACAAAATTATATATCGTCTCAATATCTTTTTTGGTCGTAATCAGCTCTCTAGTTTGTTTCACTAACGATGTAGAGACGGCTGTAACGACATCTGACTTTTCAATTCCATACTGAATGGCTCCCGTCAACGATGAATCATAACCTAGAACTGTAATGTCTGTCCCATGCAAAGTAGTAACAATTCCAATATCAGAATTAGCCATATCCTTAGCAAGGATTGCGCAAACCGCATGTGGTATTGCATAGTGGACATGGAGAACATCTAAGCCCTCATCTTGAATTACTTCAGCCATTTTATTAGCCAAAGCAATATCATAAGGGGCATACTGGAATACAGAGTAACTATTTACCTCCACCTGGTGGAACGTAATAGTTGGATAAATTTTGTTTAAACGAAAGGGAACACTAGATGTGATGAAATGGATCTCATGCCCTTTTTCAGCAAGCATTTTTCCTAGCTCAGTAGCTATAACTCCGGAACCACCAACAGTAGGATAGCAAGTGATACCTATTTTTAGTTTACGCATGTATATGTCCTCTTTTCTTTATCTACCCCGACGTTCTTCTAAAAGACGCCAGTCTAGAAACCCCTCTTCTATTCCTTTAAGGAGAATTTCCGCAGTACCCATATTAGTTGCCAATGGGATTTGATAAACGTCACAAAGGCGGATTAAAGCAGTAACATCCGGCTCGTGAGGCTGCGCTGTAAGGGGATCACGAAAGAAAATAACCATATCCATTTCATTATTAGCGATAGCAGAACCAATTTGTTGGTCTCCGCCTAGTGGACCTGATTTATACCTAAAAACAGAGAGACCGACCTCATTTATAATCCGTGTACCTGTTGTACCAGTAGCAAATAACTCATGCTCTTCAAGAATAGGCTTATATGCTGTTACAAATTGTATTAAATCCTCTTTTTTCTTATCGTGAGCCACCAATGCGATTCTCATCACGTTTTCCTCCTATAAAATAATCTCTTCTAATCCATATATTAATTTATTTTGACACATTACTTCTTTAATAGACAATACCACACCAGACATAAAAGAGCCTCTATTGAATGAGTCATGTCTCAATGTTAATAGTTGACCGTCTCCACCTAATAACACCTGTTGGTGAGCGATTAAGCCTGGCAGTCGAACACTATGAATTCTCATGCCTTCAAAATTCGCCCCTCTTGCTCCAGGAAGGATTTCTTCCTCCTGTGGATGTCCTTGCGTTGCTTCTGTTCTAGTGTTTTGTATCATTTGAGCAGTTTTAATAGCAGTGCCCGAAGGTGCATCTATTTTTTCGTCATGATGCATTTCAATAATTTCTACGTCCGGTAAATACTTTGCAGCTGTTTGAGCAAATTTCATCATTAATACTGCACCAATAGAAAAGTTAGGTGCAATGATACAGCCAATTTGTTTTTCTTCCACTAAATTCCTAATACTATCTAGTTGTGCATCAGAAAATCCAGTCGTTCCAACTACAGGTCTTACACCATATTCTAATGCTGTTATTGTATGGTCATATACAGCAGACGGAACTGTCAAATCCACTAAAACATCTGGAGCAGTTTCTTCAATTAATTCAGTTAAGGATGTAAAGATAGGTATATTATCTCCTAGAGTTTCTTCATGTTTTTTAGAATCTAGTAGTCCAACCAATAAAAATTCTGCATTTTTAATAACAGTACTAACTGCTTCTCTTCCCATTTTCCCTCTTGGTCCTGCTATAGCTACTTTAATCACCATAGTTAGTCCTCCTTTTTAGTCCAGCGATCTTTATCTCGAGTGTTATATTTATGTAAAACTTTTTGTAAGGCATCTTCTAAATCTATGCCCTCAGAGTTAGCCAGACAGATCAACACAAAGAAGAAGTCTCCCATTTCATCAGCTAATTCTTTTTGTACTTCCGTATGCTTCTTTTTCTTAGTACCATACTTATGTTGTACCTCTCTCGAAAGCTCACCTAGCTCCTCTGTTAATCTTGCTAGAAGCTCCATAGGAGGAAAATAACCTTCTTTAAATTGGTTTATGTATGTATCAACTTCTTGTTGAAGCATATTTAATGATTTTGTTTCTTTCATTAATCTCACTCTCCTTCATTCATCGTAATAAAAATATAAGGGTGTTGTCAAAAGCAAAAAAATAATATAGATTTAGTATGGACTATAAAATGAGGTGGTACAATGGGGATTGGTTTAAAATTAAAGAATATATTAATGATTATTTTAGGTTCTGCAATATTTAGTTTCGGCTTTGTACACTTTAATATGCAAAACGAACTAGGGGAAGGCGGCTTTTCCGGAATAACATTAATTTTGTACTTTGTCTTTCATTTAGATGTATCTGTAATGAATTTAGTATTAAATATACCTATGTTTATTTTAGGTTGGAAGCTTTTAGGTAGGAGAGTGTTCTATTATACATTAATCGGAACCTTTTCTGTTTCCGTATTCCTGAAAATTTCCCAAATCTACGAAATTCAGCTAGGAATTAATGATGATTTATTTTTAGCCTCTCTTTTTGCTGGTGTGTTTATCGGTGTTGGTTTAGGTATTATCTTCCGAGCTGGCGGAACGACTGGTGGCGTTGACATTATTGCTAGACTAGCTCAAAAGTATCTTGGTTGGAGTATGGGTAAAACCATGTTTATGTTTGATGCCGTGGTTATCATGGTTTCTTGGTTAACCTTCTTAGATATTCGTTCTATGATGTATACGCTTGTAGCAGTATTTGTAGGCGCACGTGTAATTGACTTTGTTCAAGAAGGTGCATATGCTGCTCGTGGAGCATTTATAATTTCTGAACATCAGGACGCTATTGCAAATAGGATTACAAATGAAATGGATCGTGGGGTTACCGTCTTAAAAGGATACGGACATTATACGAAAAAAGATCGTGAAGTATTGTATTGTGTCATTTCTAAAAATGAGATTATCCGTTTAAAAACGATTATATCTTCTGTTGATCCGCATGCCTTTGTTTCGGTAACAGAAATGAACGATGTCATGGGCGAAGGCTTTACGTTAGATGAACAAAAAAAACCGTTGCTTTAAATTATGAAAGAGCATGCTCACACTTTTACAGTGTAAGCATGCTCTTTTGTTAAGAATAGTTGTTATTCATTAAAAGAGACTATCTTAACTTGCTAAGATAGTCTCCATTGTTTTTGTTTTGGAAATTATAAAATTCTGAAACTGTGGATAAATCCACCGCCTTGCCCCTCGGGGTCAAATGGTAAAAAGCTCCGGTGGCTGTGGAACTGCCTCCTCGCTTTTTCCCATTTGCCTGTCGGGGCAGAGACAGGCGATTGCGCTTTTCTTGTTTATTCGCTTCTTGACATACCTGTATAGATTAATACTAAACGTAATAATTCTAATACTGCAACTGCTGCTGCTGCAACGTATGTTAATGCTGCTGCACTTAATACTTTTTTAGCGTGACGCTCTTCTTCGTTTCTAATTACTCCTAATGAAACCATTTGGTTCATAGCACGACTAGAAGCATTAAACTCTACAGGAAGTGTAACGATTTGGAATACAACCCCCATAGCAAGAAGAATGATACCTAATAACAGCATATTAGTAGAAGTAGCAAAGATACCAATCATGATAAATACCCATGAGGCATTGGAAGAAATATTAGCTACTGGTACTAACTTGTGTCGTAATGTTAAGAAAGAGTATGCCTCTTTATGTTGAATCGCATGACCAACTTCATGGGCAGCTATTGCAGCTCCAGCTACAGAAGCCTCATGGAAGTTATGGCTAGATAAAGCTACTATTTTCGTCATTGGGTTATAATGATCACTCAAAAACCCGCTACTTTCCACTACCTTAACTTCATATAAACCATTCTCATCTAATATTCGTCTAGCTACTTCTGCACCAGTCATTCCTGAAGTGGAGCGGACTTTGGAATATTTCTTATAGGTACTTTTTACTTTCATTTGTGCGTATAGTGGCAACAATAAAATTATCGCAAAATAAACGATATACATTCCCAACAGAAATTCCCCCTCTCGATATCTAATTAATATTTTATATGCTATTTACGTTGTAATCAACTGATATGATTTGTCCTTTTCTGATATACGAAATACGATAAAAGAATACACGCAATCGATAACCAGAAGGTAAAATAGCCTATATTACTAGCGTACTCACTTAGGCTTCTATAGGTAGGCATTTGACCAAATACATAGTCTATCACATCATTGTGGAGCGTCCAAATGGCCGCGATCACAATATGGACAAATTTAAATCGGTAAAAAGGAATATATAGAATAGCTTGGAGTGCCATAGCAAAATGTGAGCCTACTAGCATCCAGCCCATCCAGCCTATATCTCCAGTTTCTACTAGCGTCCATAAATTCATGACAACTGCCCATAGTCCGTATTTCACAAGTGTAATAAGCGCTAAAGCTTCTATTAGTTTCCAGTTTTTATTCATTAGCCACCCTAAAAGAGCAAGCGTAAAAAATAGACTCGCTGTTGGACTATCCGGTACAAATATTAGAAATTTTGTTTCAGTAACAGATAATTGACCCTTATACCAGTAATACCCGTAAGTCGTTCCAATTAGGTTAACGTAAAATAACAACCACATGAATGATTTATTGTAGAGCACTAATTTTAGATGCGTCATCATATATATTTCCCCATACTCCCTTATTTTATTATAAACAGAATAACTATAATTTTTTGTAAAGAATTTGTAAAATTTCATAAAAGGAATAATTGCTAAAAAAAGAGAGTCAGTTACCTGACTCTCTTTTTTTGGATTATTCTGCTGGTTGTAAAGTTGTGATAAACTCAGCAAGCTCTTGTAATTCCTCTTCCGTTCCTTGGAATGAGCCTGGTGGCATTGTTCCAATTCCTTCATGAGCAATTTCAACGATTTCTTCAGCAGTATATTCTAAACCGATTAGTGGCTTACCTATACCGCCTTCAAAAGCATTACCATGACAGCCTATACATGATGAGCCCTGATAAATTTCAAATCCAGGTGCAGTTTCATCAATTTCTACAGCCACTTCTTCTCTGATTTCACCTTGTGCTTTAGCAGCTTCCCAGTCGTGGTTTGCTACAGATTCCCAAGTTAAGAAAATGATTGAAGCGATAGCTAAAAGCATGAAACCAGTTGGTAATGGACGTTTCCATGGGCTTCTTTCCTTGCTTGTATCTAAGAATGGTACTAGTAAAAGTGCTCCGAAAGCAAGACCTGGCATAACGATTGCTCCAATGATGTTGTATGGTCCAGAAGCAAATTCGTATTTTAATAATTGATATAAAAATAGGAAATACCAGTCAGGTAAAGGAATATAAGCTGTGTCCGTTGGATCAGCTGGTCGCTCTAACGGCGATGGATGTGCAACTGTCAATACTAAATAACCGACTAAAAATACTGCTCCGACTAACCATTCTTTTAGCAAGAAGTCAGGCCAGAAAGCTTCTGTTTTACCTGGATACTCAGAATAGTCTTTAGGAGTTTTCTTTTTACGGCTAGAAGGATCCGTTACACGAGAATCTCCAACAAATTTCAAACCTTTTCCGCGATGCATATTGTCCCCTCCTTTTAAGAATTATCTGTTCCACTTACCCATTATAGTGGTCCAGAAATACCTTGACGACGAATCATGATAAAGTGAGCTGCAAGTAAAGCAAAAAGAGCAGCCGGCAAGAAGAATACATGAATCGCGAAGAATCTTGTTAATGTTTGTGCACCGATGATTGTCTCATCACCAGCTAATAATGTTTTGATCATGCCACCGATAACCGGTACAGATGCGGCAATTTCAATACCTACTTTTGTAGCGAACAATGCTTTCATGTCCCAAGGAAGTAGGTAACCTGTAAATCCTAAACCTAACATAACAGCGAAGATTAATACTCCGACCATCCAGTTTAGTTCACGAGGTTTTTTGTAAGAACCAGTAAAGAATACACGTAAAGTATGTAAGAACATCATAACAATTACAAGAGATGCTCCCCAGTGATGCATTCCACGCACGATTTCACCGAATGCTACTTCATTTTGAAGGTAGTAAACTGATTCCCATGCATTCTCGATATCCGGTACATAATACATTGTTAAAAACATACCAGATAGAATTTGAATAACTGTAATGAAGAATGTTAATCCTCCGAAACAATAAACAAATGCTGAGAAATGATGTGCAGGGTTTACGTGTTCTGGTACTTCATGGTCTGCAATATCACGCCATATAGGTGTAATATCAAGACGTTCATCCACCCAATCATAGATTTTATTAAGCACTGATGTCGTACCCCCTTACATTAAACTAATGTGTTAGTTATAGCTTTTCCAATTTCTAAGAAACCGTTATTTTCACGTACTTCAAATTGATCCAACGGACCTAGAGGTGGTGTTTTTGCAACATTCTGTCCGTTTTTCTCGTAACGGCCTGCGTGACATGGACAGAAAAATTGATTTTTGTGTGCTGGGTCACCTTCCCAGTTAACTGTGCATCCTAAGTGCTTACATACTGGAGACAATGCAATAATGCTATCTCCTTCTTTGTAAACCCATGCAGCGCTAGTTACATCAGACTTGTACCAGGCATCTACCTGCTCGAAAGTAAAGTCTACTCGTTCAGGAACCTCAGTAAGGTCTGCAATCTTCTTCTCAGTCAGTACGAAATCTCCACCTTCTGATTTTTGCAATACAGGATCAACTGCAAAACGTACCATTGGCATAAGCATACCTGCTGCCATGAATCCGCCAACACCTGTTAATGTATAACTTAAAAATTGGCGTCTTGATACTTTATTGTTACTCATCCTTTTCCCCCCTCTAACTTAAAGGTCAGTCCAATGGACATACTTGCTTGAATTAATAATACTAGGACATTTCAATGATATATCAATAAAAAAGGAAGGTCAATAATTCCTGCTACGAATTATGAACTTTGTGAACAAATAATGAAACATATTGTCACTAATTCGCCCACTTATTCGCAAAACGAGGGATTAATTGTCTTAATTGATCCTCCAATACGGATAATTTCATTTTTTGATCCATGGAATCAAGTGGTATTGATGGGAACCACAGGACATTTTGTTCCTCTCCCATTGTACTCCACTCTCTGTCAGAAGTAACGTAAAAGATATGTTTAAATCCAGCTTTTTTAAATTCTTCATTCCAGGCCTCTAATAATGATAGCTTGTCCTGAGATCCTGTATAAGAGAAGGAAGGAAATAAAACTATCCTTCCTTTGAACTGATTTTCAATTGTATTTGCTAGCGACAAAGTAAAATCTGCAGCTGAGGCAGCAAATGGAAATCCATGCTCTGAACCATCTATTAATATAAGTGGGACTATCGCTGTGTCGATATATTCTTTTTGTGCTTGAAAAACTGTGCTATCTTTTCCGTTCCAATGCATGTTATCTCTCCTATTTTTCTCTATACGGTAGATTTTTCCATAGTGCGGAAAGTTCGAGAAACTTTTCTTTATTATTATCATCAATTGCTTGATCAATCTGTTTTTTTAGCTGTTCGGCCTGAAAAGATTGCAAGCTTTCGGTTAAAATATCCTCTGCAATTAGCTTATCTTTTTCACTAATATGCAGATATTTGGGCATATACGGGTTTTCTTCTAATACTGCTAAATACTCGGGACTTGGGGGCAGTGTTTGAAAGTTCAATTGTATATACATCTCTTCATCTGGGTTTAAGCGAAGATCGTGAAAAGATTTTTCAGCATCTGCTGTCATGATACTACCTTTATAAAATCTAAAAGGTATTCCGGAGGATGTAGTAACAGACATAATCATAGCTCTTGGACAATAATGGGCTTCCTCCACAAAGTGTACATTGTTCAACATTGTTTCGTGGCTTATTAAGTAATTTAAAATCCACACACATTCTCTTCTCTTCATTTGATACTTTTTCAGAAACCAACGGACAAATTCTTTTTTCTCACCAACTGAAACAGAAGCAGTCACATAACCTCTCCTTCCTATCATTATTCCATCATGTCAAACCATTCACTGTTTTCTGGCTGAAGCTCTTGTAATATCAAAATAATTTCTCTTGCTTCTTCACGTTTACCATCTTCTAAAAGGAAGTATAAGTACTTTTCCAAAAATGCTGCATCCTCTTTATGTTCAGTATATGCAAGCTTATAAAATTCGTATGCTTTTTCATACATTTCTAACCGCTCATATGCTGAGGCTAAAAGGGGATACATAGAAGACATCTCAAATTGCTCTTGCTTTAAGGTTTCATAGAGGTCAATTAACTCCTCATCCATTTCCTCCTGGGAGAACAAGGAAGAAAGTATGTAAATAGCATCCATGTACTCAGGGTCTAATGCGATTGCTTCCTGAAGAAAACCTTCTGCTTCTTTCACTCTACCCAATTTTAGAGAAATTTTACCTGCAAATAAATAATATTCTTTTTCAAATTCATCTCTAGCGATTCCATCTGTAATAGCACTCAGTGCTTCCTCATTCTTTTCAAGCATAGCGTATGTTTCCGCTAAAAGCATATAGCCAGAGAAGAAATCTGGGTCTATTTCTAAAAGATGATTTAAATGTTTTGCAGCCGTTTCATACTGTCTAACTTGGAAAAATGCATATCCTGCCTGAAAAAGAACCTCTGGTGCAGCTTCCTTTTGAAGGGCCTCTGTATAATAAGGGATAGCCTCTTCATACGCTGCTCCAGCACTATAGATTTCAGCTATTTTTAATGAAAGATCCACTCCTTGCAGCTCACTTTTAGAAGCTAAAAGATCTTCCATAAGTCTCGCAGCCTCTAAATACCGTCCAGTTTCAAATAAAAGTTCTCCTTTTGCATATTGCAAAAGTGGCTCTCCCGGTAATAGAGCGATTGCTTCTTCTATTTTATGTTCGGCAACCTCATATAAACCAATCATTTGATAATAATCAGCTAATGTAAGTAAGGCCTGTGGATAGGACTCGCTGTTCTTCTCTATATTACTTAGCATTTCCAAAGCATCGTCCTCTTTATTCAATTCTAAAAATAATTGTGCGAGGTCTATTTTCAGTTGGTCTTCCTCTGGAAATAAAAAGTTTAAATGCTCTAACGTTTTTATTGCCTCTTGTATAAAACCATATTCTGTTAATAAGTCTGCTAATCCATACTGCTCGTCAGGATTTTCCTCTAGTAAGAAAGCATCTACCATGCCATCAAGCTTTTCTATATCTCCATCCTCCATAACTCGGATAAAGGGAATCATTTTTTCCATAACATCACCATTCCTTCTCTACTATTTAATCGTACAAGAACTTTGAAGGTTGAACAAGAAAAAGACTCTCCTTGATCAGGAGAGTATGGGAAATTTATTTATTTTATGACATTTTCTAAGTGTTCAAAGAAATTTGGATAGGAAACGGCTATACATTCCTGATTATCAATTGAAACTATACCATCGGTTACTAACGCAGCAATAGCTGCCATCATTCCAATACGATGATCTCCGTATGTAGAAAGTTCGCCACCATGCAATGGAGTTGGCCCCTCAATGACCATTCCATCTTCTGTTGGATTAATATTCGCTCCAAGCTTTCTCAGTTCATTGACCACGGCATCAATACGATTAGTTTCTTTTACCTTTAACTCCTCCGCGTTTTTAATAATTGTTTTACCTTTAGCTTGTGTGGCAAGAAGTGCTATTACTGGTATCTCATCTATTAACCTTGGAATGAGATCTCCGCCAATTTCAGTTCCTACTAAATTAGAAGTTTCTATCGTCAACGTACCGATTGGCTCGTGACTTGCATTATTTTGTGTCTCAATAGTTAATGTGGCACCCATTGCTTTTAGCACATCTATAATTCCTGTACGGGTTTCGTTCAACCCAACATTAGTTAGCACAAGCTTACTATCTAAAGCGATAGCCCCAGCAACTAAGAAAAATGCTGCAGAAGAAATATCACCAGGGACTACAACGTGTGCTCCTGTTAGCTTTTGTCCACCCTGAAGGCTAATTACATTGTCTTTTACTGAAATTTCTGCTCCGAAATGCTTGAGCATCTTTTCTGTATGATCTCGAGTGGTTTCTAGCTCTTCTACAACAGTCTCTCCTTCTGAATTTAGAGCAGCTAGCAATATAGCAGATTTCACTTGAGCACTGGCTACAGGCATTTTATAATGAATCGCTTTTAGGGTTGTCCCCTCTACGGCAATAGGGGTGTATTGTCCATTCGCTCGACCTATTAGCTTGGCCCCCATTTGCTTGAGCGGCTCTGTGACTCGCTTCATTGGTCGTTTTTGAATAGACTCGTCGCCTATTAACACAGAAGAAATACTAGAGCCTGCTAGAATCCCAAGCATTAGACGAGTCGTTGTACCTGAATTCCCTGTATATAAAATTTCATCAGGTTCCTTCCAAGTAGAAATCCCCTGGCTATCGATTTGCACATGCTCACCGTCTACCTTAATATCTACACCAAGCTTGCCGAAACAATCAATCGTACTTAGGCAATCGTCACTTTGTAGAAACCCCTCTACCGTTGTTGTTCCTTCCGCAATAGCCCCAAACATAATCGAACGGTGGGAGACTGATTTATCTCCTGGTATTTTAATGCTTCCTTGTAAGGAAGGCTTACCAAAGTTTAAAAGTTTAACTGTCATAGTTGATTCCTCCCTACGCAATATAAGTCTCAAATGATGTATGTGCAGCAATACATCGAACTGCCTGTGCTCGGTCCTCCATTGTTTGAAAACTAATAACCAAAATACCAAACACATCTTCTCTAGTTTCGACAATGCGCAAGTTTGTAATGCTTATATGCTCTTTCGCTAAATAACCAATAACTTCGGCGATAACCCCCGCATAGTCAGGGATATCCACATACAGGTCATACACTGTATATAAAGCACCTTGCGCTACTGGGAGTTCGTCTCGGACTTGTTTAGCCTGAGCAAAATAAGCTTCAATTTCTGTTTCATCGGCCCCATCTATTAGATGCTTTAAACGAAGCATTTCCTCGGTCCATTGCTGAAGCTGCTTACTGATTTCTTCACGATTTTGCATCGTTATATCTCGCCACATGACGGGATTGGAAGAGGCAATTCTTGTGATATCGCGAAATCCTCCAGCTGCGAGCTGTCTCGTAAAAGGATAGCTCTTATTCTCTGCCGATAATTGATGAACTAAAGAGGCAGCAATTAAATGAGGAAAGTGACTTACAGTAGCAGTCATATGATCGTGCTCATGTGCACTTATCTCGATTATCTTCGCCTTCGTTACTAGTAATAACTCTTTTAATCTATTAACGTTCTCTATTGGTTCATCAACAAAGGGAGTTAACAAATAATAAGCGTTCTCAAACAAGTAGGCCCGTGCCGCTCCTACTCCACTCTTGTGGGAGCCAGCCATCGGGTGTCCTCCGATAAACGTGATTCCATGGTGCTTCAAGTTTAGAGCGGCATTCATTATTTCATTTTTGGTGCTGCCTGTGTCGGTTATAATCACATTGTTTTTTAGTTCCCAGTCTGGAAGGAGTTTCATAAGCTCTATCGTGATGCTTACTGGAGTAGCGAATATAATGATATCCGCATGCTTCGCAGCTTCCTCCATATTAGAAGCAATCTCATCTATAACCCCTAGCTTTTTCGCGGTTTCAAGAGATTTGGCATTAGAATCATAGCCTACAATTGTTAAATCGTCTCTCCTCTTTAACCCAAGTGCAAGAGAGCCTCCAATAAGACCAAGCCCTATTATCAGGATGTTCTTATTCATTTAAACTACTCCTAACTCAGTCAACACTTCATCGAGTTTTTGAAGTAGCCCCTCATTTTGTTCCTTCGTCCCAATTGTAATACGCAGGTATCCTGGTTTCCCTAAAGCATTACCACTGCGAACGATATATCCACGTTGCATAAGCCCTTGAAAAACTTCGTCGCTATCTGCTTTGACTTCCATCATGATGAAGTTTGTTTGAGATGGATAAAAGTGTAGGCTACGCTCATTACAATATGCTTCAAACTGAGACTTTCCATCGTTGTTTTTCTTCTTACAATCTGCAATAAATTGCTGATCGCTCAATCCTAGAATGGCTGCTTCCTGTGATATAACTGTATTGTTGAATGGCTCTCTTGTCGGCTCTAACTGGCTAATTACTTCCTCGGATCCAACAGCATAACCAACGCGGAAGCTAGCTAGCCCATACGCTTTAGAGAAAGTACGCATTACTAAGACATTCGGATGATTTTCTATTAACGAAATAGAATCTTCATAGTTGGGGTCCGTAATATATTCGGTGTATGCCTCATCTAAGACGATTAACACGTCTCTTGGGGCTTGCTCCACAAATGCCTTAATTTTATCACTTGGAGTTAATGTCCCTGTAGGATTATTCGGATTACAAATCCATACAATAGCTGTATTTTCATCGATAGCTGCTAGCATCTGCTCTAAATCATGTTCTCCATCCACAGTCAATGGAACAGTTCTAGTTTCAGCGCCTTCAACTATAGCATTGTGTTTGTATTGACCAAAAGTTAAATCAGCCATAATAGTATTTAAGCCTGGCTCAAGCATAGCTCTGGAAACGATTAGAATATTCTCATCAGAGCCATTACCAAATAATAATTGCTTTTCTGAAACGTTCAAATGATTAGCAACTGCTGTACGAAGCCTAGAAGCATATCCATCTGGGTATAAAGCAAAATCAATAGAAGCATTTGTCAGAAATTCCTTTACTTTTGGTGAAGCTCCATATGGATTTTCATTAGAGGCTAGCTTTGTAACTGTTTCTAGATTAAATGCCTTCTTCACTTCATCCATTGTTTTTCCAGGTTGGTATGCTTGCAATCCAGCAATTTGTTTTTTAAATTTCATCCTATTTACCCCAATTCTATTATGATCTTTTTAATAAATCTGGTCTCAATTGAACTGCCTTGTTTAAATATATGTGCTGTATTTCCTTTTGTGATTTAACCGTGTTAACGTGTATCATTAGCCGTATACATTTCTCAAGCGCACCTGGAACATTCATTTCGTGCGTACACATAACAGGGACGTATGCCCACCCACTTATTTCTCGAACTGCTCTTGCTGGAAATGCAGATGTAATATCCGATGTAGTACTTATAATGACAGAAGCAATCGACTCTGGTTCAATATCGTTTGCCTTCGCCATTTCTAAAGCAAGACGGGACGTTTCCTGAAGAACCTCTTCATTAGAATCTGCATTGACTGTTGTTGCTCCTCTAATGCCTCTTATCACTTATTTCCCCTCCCTAATCCATTGTCGTAATTCTTCATCACACAGTCTTACTGCATCTACCGGTACTACCTGTATAAATGGCTTGCCTATAGTTTCAAGCAATGCAAAATGCAATTGCTTATTTATAGTTTTTTTATCTTTTTGCATGTAGGCTGCCAATTGCTCAAACGGACAATCTAAAATCTGCTCAAAATTATATTCCAACCTATTAGCTAATGAATAAAACCTTTTAGCAAAGCCTTTAGGGAGTTGCCCATACTTCTCACTAAGCAATAGAGCAGGAATCATGCCAATCATGACAGCTTCTCCATGAGAGATCTTTCCATACCCAATTGCAGCTTCAACTGCGTGACCATATGTATGTCCAAAATTTAAATATTTGCGAAAGTTGCTTTCTTTTTCATCCATTTCCACAATTTTTGCTTTCACACGGATGCCTTTATTTATCCACTGTAATAATTGGTCTTTTTCCAAATTGCTTAATGAAGTGATTTGGAAAAATTCTTCAACCCACTCACTGTCGCTAATGAGGGAATGCTTAATCACTTCAGCCATTCCCGATTTAACTTCTGAAAGAGGTAGAGATTTCAAAAAATGAACATCATAAATAACTTCCTGTGGCTGATAGAAAGCCCCTATCATGTTCTTTCCTAGAGGGTGATTAATAGCGGTTTTACCACCAACCGAGCTATCATGAGCTAAAATAGTAGTTGGTATTTGATAAAAGTCTATTCCCCTCATAAACGTAGCCGCAACAAATCCGGTCAAATCGCCTACAGCCCCTCCCCCTAAGGCAAATATAGCTGAATTTCGGGATGCACCGTTCTGTAATAGAAAGGATTGTACATTAAAATAGGATTCAAATGTTTTACATGACTCACCAGATGGAACAAGGAACAGGTTAAATGGCGCAGTAAAGTTTTTTCTTACATAACTTTCATGCAGATTCCATACATTTTCATCACTAATCATGATTAACTGATCATAATTTTCGAGTGTCTTTTTGTTTCTTTTAGAGAAATCCTCCAAAATGTTCTCACCTAAATGAACCTCATAATTAGATGCATTCGTTTTTACTGGGATAATCATGGCTTAAAACCCCTTTGTATACGCTCTATGTTTCTGAATATCTGATTTCAGTACTTCCATTTGATCTGCTTTAAACGTATCTAATATTGCAGAAGCTATCTCCCATGCAATAACATTTTCTGCCACAACAGATGCTGCGGGTACTGCACAGCTATCGGAACGTTCAATACTAGCTTTAAAAGGTTCTTTGGTATCAATATCTACACTTTGTAAAGGTTTATATAAGGTTGGGATAGGCTTCATAACCCCTCTAATTACAATCGGCATACCAGTAGACATACCACCTTCGATACCACCGAGCCTATTCGTATCTCGAATGTAACCATCTTCTTCATTCCAAGAAATTTGGTCATGCACTTGGCTGCCAAATAAGTTAGCCATTTCAAACCCTAAGCCAACCTCAACACCCTTAAATGCATTGATGCTAAGCATTGCCATTGCAAGCTTTCCGTCTAGCTTACGGTCATAGTGAACGTAGCTTCCCACACCGGCAGGCATTCCCGTAATGATGACCTCTACCACTCCGCCTATCGTGTCACCAGCTTTTTTAGCTTGGTCAATAGCTTCTACCATTTTCAATGACGCTTCAGAATCTAAACAGTAGACAGGGTCGTTCTCCACTTTTTCACGTATATCATCTATTGTCATACCTTCAGCTAAATTCAGGTTAGCTTCAATGCCACCTATTTTCGTTACATGAGCAACGATAGAAATGCCTAGTTCGTTTAATAGTTGCTTTGCAACAGCTCCCACAGCCACTCGGACCGTAGTTTCCCTCGCAGAGGATCGCTCCAATACGTTTCGTAGGTCACGATGTCCATATTTCATACCTCCAACGAGATCGGCATGTCCTGGACGAGGTCGTGTTATCTTTCTTTTTATTTCATCTGGATTCATGTCCTCATCTAGTGGCTCTATTCCCATAATATGAGTCCAATGTTTCCAATCATCATTATTTACTACTAGACAAACTGGAGATCCTAATGATTTACCATGTCGCACTCCCGCTGTAATTGCTACTGTGTCTTTTTCTATTTGCATGCGTCTTCCTCGACCATGTCCACCTTGTCGTCTTTTTAGTTCTTTATTTATCTTTTCACTTGTGATATCTAATTGTGCTGGTAACCCTTCAATGATTGCAGTAAGCTGTGGACCATGTGATTCACCTGCTGTTAAATAACGCATAACGCTTTCCCCCTTCAACTCGCTAAAGTATTTGTTTTCAACTATATCATATTTACTTAGAGTATAGAAGAAAAACTGTCCGTTTTTTAGCGGACAGTTCCTCATTAAAAATCGACAAATGAAAATCAATTACCAATCAAATTCGTTCTACATTTTCCGGTAGAAAAACGTATCCTCTGTTACAAAATCGTACTTGGTAGGATTAAAAATTTGTTCTGTGCTTCCAACAAAAAGGATTCCGCCAGGACGTAGCGACTTGCTAAAGTTTTGATAAATCTGATCCTTAGCTTCTTCTGTAAAATAAATCATTACGTTACGGCAAATGATTAAATCGAGATTTCTCTCGTATGTATCCAATAAAAGATTATGCTTTTTAAAAGAAACAGTTCTTTTAATGGTGTCGTCAATTTTATAAAAAGGCGCTTGCTTCTCAAAATATTTATTTTTCATATCTAAGGGAACCTCTGCTAACGATCGTTCCGGATAGATCCCTACCTTCGCTCTTTGAATAGCATTTTCGTCAATATCCGTTGCTAGAATAGAAATTTGGCTAATCGGTAGATGATTAGACAATACCATTGCTGTAGTATATGGTTCTTCACCTGTAGAACATGCTGCACTCCATATTTTAAGCCTCTTGTTATCAGCTAGTAGCTTTGGAAAAATTTTTTGTTGTAATACTTCCCACCTCTTGTTATTTCGATAAAACTCAGACACATTGATTGTCATTCGGTCGAGGAATTCATTTAGAAGATCTCGGTCCGTGTCAATCGCCTCAAAGAAAGAAACAAAATTTTTATATCCCTTCTTTTCATATAAAGATGTCAGGCGTCGTTTCATTTGAGCTTCTTTATACAGAGCTAAATCGATGCCAGTTTTCTTTTTAATAGACTCTACAAACTTTATGTAATCTTGCAAATAATATCGTTCCCTTCCACCAGCCTATCTATAAAGTATATCGCAATATAGTCATTTCGAATACAGTAAAAAAACAGAGAAATGTGAACATTTACGCATATACTTTATATATGTATTACAAATAATCCAAAGCAAAGCGTGAGTCATCTAAGGAATAACCGCATGAGGACTATAGGCACAGACAACCTTCATCAGGAAGTAAACACTTTATCAGAGAACAAATATTAAAAAATGCCTATCCATACGCTATAAAACATAAAAACCTCTCTGGTAAATCGAGTTCTTTCATAAGAGGAGTGAATTTTCTTGAGGTGTTTTTTGTTGTGAAATGCTAAACTTAAAATAATGAATCAGCTTTTTGAAATAAAGGATAAAAATGAAAAAATAGATATTAGTTAGGAGAATTCAATGAAAAGCCTTTTAAAGTCAACCCTAATTTTTGTAATACTCCTTTTCATTAGTTTAATATGGGTAATTTATTGGGGAGGTATCTATTTAGAGATGAACATTGATATTGAAAAGTATGGTTGGACACCTTATGCCTCTATTCTTATTCTACTTCTGGTGTTTACTAGAGGTAAGTTACTATTTAATAGCAGGAATAGAGGAAAAGATGGAGAAAAACTACCGAAATTGATTTATATCATACTGATTTTAACTGCCATTATTCTGTTACTCTTCCCTCCTGTACTAAGCTTCCTTAACAAATAGGAGGTCTTTACTTTAATGAAGTATTTAATTATTTGAATTAAAGCTGTCCGTTATTTAAAAGAGAGGTGATTTTAATAATTTTTAGTATATTCTGTGGAATTTCAATGCTAATTATGGGATTTAGCCATCTAATAAAGAAGGACTACTTTTTACCTGAAAAAACTAAAGATCTTTTAAGCGTGGCAAAGTTTCAATCTTATCAGAAAGGCTTAATTTTTCCATATTTCTTTACCGGAACCTTAATGATTTGTATGGCAATAGTTGATATGAGTGATTTTCTCCAAACTTCAACATTTATCATTTTATATACAATATTAGGTAGTATTCCTATTATAATGTTGATCGTAAATAACAAAATAAATACTGGGCGATATTGGTTTTGGCTAAAAGATATTTAGTATAACTACATTAAAATACGAGGAGCTAGAAGATACATTTTCTAGCTCCTTTTATGTAAATTGTTAAATCTACCCCTATCATTCTCCAATGAGTTAATTTAGCCTAAAAAAAAGACTGTAGATAAACTTAAATTAAGTTTATCTACAGTCTAAGCCATCTCCTTAACAGAGAATAGCTTTGTTTTTTTAATTAGTTAATCCAGTTGTTAGCATCTTTAGCGTAAGAAACTAATTCTTCTTGTTTGAAGAATAAGCCAATTTCACGTTCAGCGCTTTCAGATGAATCAGAACCGTGGATAATGTTTTTACCAACAGTTACTGCGAAATCTCCACGAATTGTTCCTGGAGCAGACTCTTTAGGGTTAGTAGCACCCATCATTAAACGAGCTGTAGAGATAACATTTTCCCCTTCCCAAACCATTGCAAAAACTGGTCCAGAAGTGATGAATTCTACAAGTTCTCCGAAGAACGGACGCTCTTTGTGCTCACCATAATGTTGTTCTGCTAATTCAGTAGGAATTTGCATTAATTTTGCTCCAACTAATTGGAATCCTTTTTTCTCGAAACGACTAACGATTTCACCGATTAGGTTACGTTGTACGCCGTCAGGTTTTACCATTAAAAATGTTTTTTCCATTATGAACACTCCTTCAAATATAAAATGGATTTTATTTCTCCACCGTTAAAAATACTATCATTACAGCCAGTTAATTTCAATTAAAAGTTACGTTTACTCATAAATAATGCGACATTTTGCAAGGATTTCTTTGCAGAATTTGACGGAAGCTGCTTCACCTCATGTAAAGCCTTTTGCAAATACATATTACTTACTTGTTTTGCTCGTTTAATACCTTCCGATTGTCGAATCTCTTTAAGCAGCAATTCCATATCTTTCTCTTCGATATCACCATCGAAAACCCTTTTCAATAACGGATAGATAGCTGGATCATTTTTTGAGTATATCACTGGTAAAGTAATATTACCTTGAAGTAAGTCTCCTCCAGCTGGTTTACCTAACTCCTCCTCAGTGGAAGTGAAATCGAGGATATCATCGATAATCTGGAAAGACATTCCTACATAGTAACCAAATCTCTTAAGATGCTTAATAGTCTTTTCATCGGCACCTGAAGAAATTGCACCCAGTTCACAGCTGGCTGAGATGAGGATTGCTGTCTTTCTTTTAATTCTTCTTAAATAGTCCCGGACCGTCTGATCAACAAATCCCTTGTCCTCAATTTGTATTATCTCCCCAATACAAAGCTCGACCATCGTATTAGAGAGAACCTCATGAGCATATGTATTTTTTACTGCTGTTATGTATTCAATAGCCTTAGCGAAAAGAAAGTCACCTGTATACATAGCTACTCGATTGTTCCATTGAGACTTAACAGTTTCTCGGCCTCTTCTAGTTTCAGCATCGTCAATCACGTCATCATGGACCAAGGAAGCCATGTGTATCAACTCGACAGAAACAGCAACCTGCTTAATAGACTCTATAGAATAGTCGCCAAATTTAGCTGAAAGCAGTACAAATACAGGGCGGATTCTTTTTCCCCCTGCGAGCAACAAATGAAGCGAGGCCTCATTCAATAAGTGGGAGGAAGAATTCACAGCTGCTGCTAATTCATTTTCAATGACTTCTAAATCCGATTTTAGATCGGAATAAAGCATTTTTAATCTCATCTTATCCACAGAAACAAACCTTCCCCTACTTAAAAATCTTTCTTATAGCCAATATGTCGGGCAGCTGCACCACCACTGTATGGTTTACTACTCACGTTAACCATTCCTACTGTTTCAAATAACTGAGTTAGCTCAGCTCTATTTGGAAATTCTTTTGCGGACTCTTGTAACCAAGAATATTCTTTATAACTCTTAGCAAATAACTTTCCAAAAACTGGCATAATGTATCTAAAGTAAAAGCGGAATCCTGCATTAAAGAGCTTGGAATCTGGCTGTGAGGTTTCTAAACAAACAATCATTCCACCCGGTTTAGCTACTCGGTTCATCTCCTGTAGCACTTGTTTATAGTCGGGAACATTTCGCAAGCCAAATCCAATTGTTACATAGTCAAATGTATTATCCTCAAAAGGCAGCTCCATTGCATTACCATGAATCAATTCAATTTGTGGTATATCTTTCACTTTTTCTTTTCCTACATTTAACATATTTTGACTGAAGTCTAATCCTTTAACTGTACCAGTAGGACCAGCAGCCTTTGCTAAAGCGATCGTCCAGTCGGCCGTGCCACAACAAACGTCTAATGCACTGCTTCCTTCTTTGACCTGCATAGCTTTCATCGTGTCGCCCCGCCAGCTTTTATGTTGCTGAAAGCTTATGACAGAATTCATAGAATCATAGTTCGTGGAAATCTTCTCAAAAACCTCGTGGACATGTTGTTCTTTTGTTTTTCCCATCTGTTAAACCTTCTCTCAACTGCTCTTTATAGCTTGTTCGGTTACTCGCTCTAAAATAGCATGCTTTACGTTTTCTTTTAATATAGTGGAGTATCGCACTTCCCGCACCAAATTATTTTCTACCGTTTCTATTTCCTCACGAAGCAAATCGATCTTTGTCTGCAACAGGAAGGAATTTCGGATATAGAATGTTTCTTCCCTGTTTTCAAAGGCATGTAACTCTCTTCTTAAGGCTATAAGGAGTAATGCTTCCTTCATGATAAAGATATATTCATGATACGAAAAGTATTCCATGAATTGCTCGATTGGCTTACTTTCTATCAGCTGTATAGACTGAATAAGGTCTTCGAAAGGATAAGCTAGGTGGTCATAAAATTTTGTTTTGTGCTCTGTGATAGATGAGACTCCAGCAGAAAAAATTTGAATCAGCTCTAGCTGCTTTCCCTTCGCCAGCAGCTGATAATATTTTCCACTGTAATAATCTCCCGCCAATACTTGTAATTGTTGCTCTTTGGTGGTCGCATTTTGCTCCTTTACTAAATCGTGAGCTGCAAGAGCTGCAAAAATCAATGAGACAGCAATGGTCGCTTGATTGTTTGAGTCATCCCACTGTTCTCCATTTAGCATGGGTAAAAGCGTAAAGAACAAACGTTCTTCGTCGATAACAGGCATTCCTGCATATTTTAACAGAGTATTATGTTGTATTTGCATGAGAATATCTCTTTTGTATTTTTCTAAATGATGTTTTATCAAAGATTCATTCATACACTTTACTCCATTTCCCAATCGCAGTTAGCATTAGTCTGTCACGACATATATAATTTAACTCGCGATTATTGGCCTTTTAAATTATTTATTTCTTAGATTCACTTTTAATAATACCGTTGTCTGTATGAATGGAAGCTTTGCCTCTTATCTTCATAGCAGATGTATGCTCTGTAAATTGAGCAATCATCACTTCACCTGTATCAAGCTTTTCAGAATGATGGAATTTTGTATCCGTACCTCGGGTTAAACCGATCACTTGTACTCCGTCTTCCTCTGCCTTTATAACGATAAAATCTGAACTAGACATTACAATAGTCTCCTTTGTTCATAATCTAAATTCATCATACCATATTCTCATCGAACCTCAAAAGGAGTTATTTCATTTGGATAAATGATAAAACCTCTGAGCGCTTTATATCGTCTGTCTCATAGATACCTCTTGCTACAGAAGTAACGGTCTTGGCTCCCGGCTTTTTAATCCCGCGCATGGTCATGCACATATGCTCTGCCTCTATCACGACATAGACTCCATGAGGGTTAATCATTTCCATAATATCATTAGCAATCGTGGAAGTGATTCTTTCTTGAAGCTGTGGCTTTCTTGCTGTAACTTCCACGGCTCTAGCGAGTTTACTTAGGCCGGTTACAACGCCATCTCTAGGTATGTATGCAACATGTGCCTTACCGTAAAAAGGAACAAGGTGATGTTCGCACATGGAGAAAAAAGGTATATCTTTTACTAAAACTAATTCCTCATGCTCTTCATGAAAAACTGTCTTGAAATGTTCTTTTGGATCTTGGTGTAGTCCTTCAAACATCTCAGCATACATTTTAGAAACTCTTTTTGGAGTATCCAATAACCCTTCTCGATTAGGATCTTCTCCTACCGCTTCTAAAATCATTGTTACTGCATTTTCTATTTTTTTCAGATCGACCTTCGTCATCTGCTGACCCCCCAGAAAAAACTGCATAATATGTCGTATGTATCTTAGCATATGAAATGAATATAGGAAATTAATTTCACTTCAGGCAACAAATTTTTATTATATAATAAATTGAAAAGAACGGCTACTATGAAGCAAGCTTCACAGTAACCGTTCTATGTACTACGACACCATTATTTTACAGCATCTTTAAGTGCTTTACCTGGTTTGAAAGCAGGCACCTTGCTAGCAGCGATATCGATTTCTTTACCTGTTTGTGGATTACGTCCTTTACGTGCAGCACGTTCACGAACCTCAAAGTTACCAAAACCGATCAATTGAACTTTTTCACCATCTGCAAGAGCAGTTTGAATTGATTCAAATACAGCCTCAACTGCTTTAGTTGCGTCTTTTTTCGATAATTCTGCAGCCTCTGCAACAGAGTTCACTAATTCTGTTTTATTCATACTATTCACCTCCTCTCAAAGGAAGATAAGCATCAATCCTGTAAAAAGAGTATCACAACAGAAATGCCTTCGCAACACTATTTATCCGTGTTTAGCTAACTTTCCTTAAAAAGAACGTAAAAAAAACAAAGAAAAGGACTTTTTGCATAGGCACAAAAAGTCCAAATCCGTATTTTATAGAATAAAGGTAACCATTCCACGGTCTCCCTCATTTACCATTCTTTCAATTGTTTGGCGCATTCTTTTCTTAGCAACCTGACTTACACTTTCCGTTTTATACCGTATACTTTCCTTCATAACCTCTAACAGAGACGTTCCAAAAACCTGCGTTGACCAAAGTGCATCTCTATCATGTAAGAATCCATGCTTTAAGTCTTTTAAAAGCTGCTGACTATGGAATTCTGAACCTAAAAGCGGAGCAAATTCTGCTTCCATATCCACTCGAATGATATGAAGCGAAGAAGCCTTAGCTTTTAAGCTGACTCCAAAGAAATTATTTTGTTTAATAATTTCTGGTGCAGTAGGTTGGAAATCCTGAATGGATGGAAGTGACACACCATATCCTGTCGTATTTGCTGCTTCTAGCGCATCCGCAAACCGATGATATGTCTTTTTAGCTGTAGACGCTTCCTTAACAAACAATAACCAGTCTTTTTTAGAAGTAATTGGCTCATCAAGCCATTCATCACAAACCTCTTGAAATACTTCAGGTTTTAAATCTATTTGAATACAAGCAGACCCTCTACCAGGATCTGCCTCTATAACCTCTGCAGACTTGATAAATGGGACTTCCTTAAATTTTTCTGCAAGCTCCTTCACGTCTCTCATTTTGGAGACAATTTGCAGCCATTCTTGTAAGGAAGTAGTAATTTGATTGTTAACAAAATGATCTGGCTCAAGTACATCTGTCCAATCAGGCTTCATCAATTCAATGTCCGTTATCGGAAATTCATATAGCGCCTGTTGTAGTATGTACTGAATTTCCTCTGCTGTCATTCTATCCACAGCAACCGGAATTACAGGTACTTCATGAGTTTTTTGAAGTTCTTCGCACAAATGAAGAGTTTCTAAATGACCTGGCGTTTTGCTGTTAACGACAATAACAAATGGCTTTCCAATTTCCTTTAACTGACCTATAATTTCATCTTCTGCTTTTTCTGCTGCTACCCTAGGAATATTATTGACAGAACCATCCGTTGTAATCACAATGCCAATAGTAGAATGATCCCGAATAACCTTATCAGTTCCAATTCTTGCAGCTTCCTCAAACGGAATTGCTTCCGTATGCCAAGGAGTATGGACCAGCTTCTGCCCTTCTTCTCCAGAATGGGTTTTAATGCCATCAATCATGTACCCTACGCAATCTACTAATCTAATTTGTAATCGAAGCTGCTCGTCACCCAAGTATACATTCGTACCATGAGCAGGAACAAATTTAGGTTCTGCTGTCATAATGACGTTTCCAGGAGAGCTTTGTGGAAGTTCGTCTTGTGCTCTTAATCTTTCTGATTCGTCAACAATATTCGGTAATACAACTAGCTCCATTACTCTTTTTACAAACGTAGATTTACCTACCCTAACTGGACCTACTACACCAAGGTACACATCACCATTTGTTCTCTCTGCTATTTGTTCATACAGTTTGCTAGACATCGGTATTCTCCTTTCTTCGCAATTTAATATATGCACGAAAAAAACGTTTCATGCATAGAGCATGAAACGTTTCTTATAAGTTATTTGTTTATCATAAAAATAGGTTCGTTATTTTCATCAACCGTATAAGGCAATGAATACGCAGGGACGATCGCAAAGTTATCCGTTATTAAAAAACGAATATCATCACCTGGCTTGACGTCAACCTCTGTCTCTTGAAGCAAACGATAAAGCTCAATAGAATAGTCCACATATACTTTTCCATCGCCCGTCGCTACTAGAGGGAGCAGAGTGTCTGAATAAGGGCTTTGAACGGTAATTTCGTCTTTATAACCCATCTTTTTAAAATCTAGCTTATAAACACCTTCTACAATCGTCTCAGCGATAGGACCATAGCCGTTTATCCCTTTGCGATAGTTAATATCTCGCAAAGTATCTGCAATTCGTAAATCTACCAACTTTACAGTTGGGTTTTCCTCTACGTCCATTAAGACATATTGATAAATCCCACCTGTTTCATACGAGTTAGCAGGAGCTTTCCCAAGATAGTTCGGAACAATTTTCTTAAAATCTATCGGATATTTTATATATTGATCTGTTTCTTGCTCACGTGTTTTGATAGGCAGCAAGCCACCTGAGGCTTCTTGGAAGCTTTCAACTGCAGTTTGTACGGAATTAAGCTGATCTTCATAAGGTAATAGGTTTTCTGGCTCATAGCCGCCTTTAAAACCACAACCACCTAAGACGAGTGTTGTTATAGAAATAGCAGTTAGTAATAGTTTTTTCATTCGAATCTCCTTACTAGGCTTTTGTTGGATTGAAAATGATATAAACCATTGTGATAAAACCAATGAAAAGCAATATGTATGCAACCAGACCAAATATAAACTTTATGAATCTGTTTTGGATTTTTGTTTTTACAAAAAACATAAGTAACATGGCCATAAACATGCATCCCATAGAACCAAAGGATATCCACATTTTGTCCATTGAAGAGACTAATAGCAACTGTTCCCCCACCTTTCATGAAAATAGTATATCACATGAAAAAAGAGTTGCTTTTTTATACAACTCTTTTTTATGACAATTTTTAAAACGTCTTATAATCTTCCAGTTCATTCTTCTTTGTACGATGCATTAGGGAATCAACTGCTTGTTTTGGATGTACCTGCTCAAACAGAACAGAATGTAATGCAGCGGTAATAGGCATATCAATAGATTGCTTCTGTGCAAGCTGAAACGCTGCTTTTGTCGTCCTAACGCCTTCCACTATCATACCTACTTCTTCTAGCACCTCATCTAAGCTAGAGCCTTTACCGAGTAGGTTACCGGCTCTCCAGTTACGGGAATGTACACTTGTACACGTTGCTATTAAATCACCCATTCCTGTCAGACCAGAGAACGTGTACGGCTTGGCACCTAAACTTATACCAAGTCTTGAGATTTCAGCTAAACCTCTAGTTATAAGTGCAGCTTTAGCATTATCACCATAACCAAGCCCATCTACAATACCAGCGGCTAATGCGATGACATTTTTTAAGGCAGCCCCTATTTCTACTCCAATGACATCATCATTAGTATAGACACGAAAGTAATTATTCATAAATAGATCTTGCACTTTTTCTGCAGCCATCATATTATCACTAGCCACCGTAATCGTAGTTGGATGCTGTAAAACTACTTCCTCGGCGTGGCTAGGGCCAGATAATACTACAATACCCTCTACCATAGATTCAGGAACTTCCTCAGCAATCATCTCTGATATTCGTTTTAAGGAATCAGGTTCGATTCCTTTCGAAACATGCACTAAAAGCTTTTTGTTTTCCATCAGCTTTACAATATCCTGACAAACTTCTCTAATTGCCTTTGTAGGTACTGCTAAAACAATAATAGATGCATGCTTTATTGCTTGAGTTAAATCGCTTGTAGCTTTAAGATTTTCAGGCAGTATCGTATCCGGCAAGTATTTTTTATTGGTATGATTCTGGTTTATTTCCTCGGTTTGAGTTTCTCTGTGTGACCAGAGAAGGCAATCATGAGAATTATGCGCAAGAACCATCGCTAAAGCTGTTCCCCAACTACCTGCTCCAAGAACGGTTACATTTGTCATCTTTAAGCCCCCTTTGCTAATTATGTTCTAGCACGAGTAATAATTCTTATAGGCGTGCCTTCAAAATCGAATGATTCACGAATGCGATTTTCTAAAAATCTCTCATAAGAGAAGTGCATTAATTCCGGTTCATTAACAAATACAACAAAAGTAGGCGGTTTAATGGCCACTTGAGTAGCATAGTAAATACGCAATCTTTTCCCTTTATCTGTTGGAGCAGGGTTTCTTGCTACTGCATCTTCTACTACCTCGTTTAGAACGGAAGATGTAACGCGCATTGCATGGTTTTCACTTACTTGATTGATAACTGGGAATAAAGAATTTACACGTTGTTTTGTTTTTGCTGATACAAATACGATCGGTGCATAATCTAAAAATTGGAAATGCTCACGAATCTTTTTAGTCATTTCACTCATCGTCTTATCATTTTTTTCAATAGCATCCCATTTATTCATCACAATAATAACTGCTTTACCGCCTTCATGAGCGTAACCAGCGATTTTCTTATCCTGCTCTTGAATGCCTTCTTCTGCATTTAGAACAACTAAAACAACGTCTGAGCGTTCAATAGCCTTTAATGCACGAAGTACAGAATACTTTTCAGTTGTTTCATACACTTTCCCTTTTTTACGCATACCAGCAGTATCAATCATTACATAATCTTGATCGTCGAAAGAATACTCTGTATCGATAGCATCTCTTGTAGTTCCGGCGATATCACTTACGATGACACGCTCGTGACCTAAGAACGCATTGATCAAAGATGATTTCCCTACATTTGGACGACCGATAAGAGAAAACTTAATAACCTCTTCACCGTATTCCTGTTCTTCCATATCTGGGAAGTTTTTAGCGACTTCATCGAGCAAATCTCCTAGACCTAGACCATGTGAACCTGAAATAGGGTATGGTTCGCCTAATCCTAGGGCATAAAAGTCGAAAATCATTTCGCGCATATCTGGATTATCAATTTTATTGACTGCCAATACAACCGGCTTCTTTGTTTTATAAAGTATTTTAGCAACGTATTCATCTGCTGCTGTCACACCCTCACGACCATTTGTTAGGAAGATGATTACATCTGCCTCATCCATAGCGATTTCAGCCTGTTGCTTGATTTGCTCTAAAAATGGCTCGTCGCTCAATTCAATTCCACCGGTGTCAATGATATTGAATTCATGTGTAAGCCAATCTGCTGAGCTATATATACGATCACGCGTTACACCTGGGATGTCTTCCACAATGGATACGCGCTCTCCTACAATTCGATTAAATATAGTCGATTTACCTACATTAGGTCTACCAACAATTGCTACTACTGGTTTTGTCATTAATATTACATCCTTCCAAACTTCGTCTAAACTGTATTATACAACAAAACAATAAAAGCAGGCGACTTTATTGAAGTCACCTGCTTGAATAAGTTAAGATTATGACGAAATTAGCTATTATTATTTGTTAGTAAAGTCTTTTAAACGATCGCCTAGAACATCGCTAATAGAAAAACCTTTGGATTCTTCAGGCATTTGATAATCAGCTAAATTGAACTCATCTTCGTTCTTCACTAGCTCTTTAATACTTAGAGATAAACGTTTTTCTTTACTGTTTACATCTAAAACTTTTACCTCTACCTCTTGACCTTCTTTCAGTACTTCCTGAGGAGTACCGATATGCTGATGAGCAATTTGAGATATGTGAACTAAGCCTTCAACCCCAGGGAAAACTTCAACAAAAGCACCGTAAGATACTAGTCGTCTAACTTTCCCAGTTAGAACAGATCCTTTTGTAGCCTTGTCTTCCAGATCAGACCATGGTCCAGGTAACGTATCTTTAATAGATAAAGAAATTCTTTCTGCATCTCGATCGATAGACAATACTTTTACCTTAACTTCTTGTCCCTCTTTTAACACATCAGATATGTTATCTAAGTGCTCGTGGGATACTTGAGAAATATGAACAAGTCCATCCACGCCTCCAATATCTACAAAAGCACCAAAAGAAGCTAGTCTTTGGACAGTACCTGGAACAATGTCCCCAGGTTTAATGTTATCTAACGTTTTGTTTTTATTTACTGATTTTTCGTCCTCAACTACTGCTTTATGAGAAAGAATTAATCGGTTTTTGTCTTTTTCTAATTCAACGATTTTAAAAGTCAAAACTCGCCCTTTATAATCTTCAAATGATTCTACAAAATAATCTTCTATTAAAGAAGCAGGTATGAATCCACGGACACCCAAATCTACAACTAGTCCGCCTTTAACAACCTCTTTAACTTCTGTTTCAATAACTTCCCCAGATTGAAACTGTTTTTCTAACGTTTCCCATGCTTTTTCAGCATCGACTTTTCGTTTGGAAAGAACGTAGTTAGATTCTTCTACCTTAGTAATCATGAGTTCAAGTTCATCGCCGATGGAAACGGAGTCGGATGCTTTTTCAATATGCAGGCTAGAAAGCTCGCTAATTGGAACTATACCATCGAAAGGTGCACCTTCAATTGATACAATTATTGATTTCTCATCTACTTGTGCAACCGTCGCTTTAACCAGATCTCCTTCTTTAAACTCTTGCGTGTTTAAGTTCATTTCTTCTGACATATGATATTCCTCCTTCACAACGTCTCTTCTCTATTTTATGCGAACTTTCTCAGAAATACAAAAAGAAGCACTTTTGAAATAGAAATTTCCATCCAATTAATCATTTTGCTTCGCTATCAAACTAAAAAACTGGATAAAAACAAGAGAATATTAAAAGCTGGTGACATATATGCTAGTTTATGAAAATAGTTGATTTTCTCTCTCTCCGTAGGATGATTGAGAGCCCGCCACACTGTAGCTATTAAAGATGTGTTAAGAACAGATTAAAGTATTTAAAATCATTTCGTTTTATATTGGTCTAGTATTTTACCGATGTGTTCCATAATAACTTCTGTAACTTCATCTGCAGAAGCTCTTCTTTCTCTGTACGGCTCCATATCTATAACTTCTCCAAAAACTATTTTTAAACGTCTAAAAGGTTTATATGGCCCAATAATTGCACATGGCACTACGTTTGCATTTCCTCTAAGGGCAAAAAAACCAGCACCACTAAAACCTTTTCCAAGCTTTCCATCCTTACTTCTTGTTCCTTCTGGAAAAAGACCTACAACCTCTCCTTCTTTTAAAAGCTTTAACGCTTTTCGAAGCGCATCACGGTCGCTCATTCCTCTTTTTACTGGGAATGCTCTTACGCCCGGTAGTAAACTTTTTAATACAGGTATTCTAAAAAGCTCTTCCTTTGCCATGAAGTTAACAGGTCGTGGTGCGTTAATCCCAACGACAGGAGGATCTAAATTTTCTATATGGTTTGAGCATAGTAAAATCCCTCCCTCTTTTGGGAAATTTTCAGCTCCTATTACTTCAAATCTATATATTGGTTTTAACGCTGCAAAAACAATTGTTTTCGCAAAGGAATACAGTTCCAATTAAACCATCCTTTCTTTTGCCAACTGCATAATCTTATTAGAAACTTCATGAATCGTAAGAGATGTGGTATCAATGAAAATAGCGTCTTTTGCTTTGATGAGAGGAGATGCTTCTCTCTCGCTATCCAGTTTATCTCTTAATGCTATATCATGAATTAATTCTTCTAAGCTTGTATGAATTCCTCTTTTTTCGTTTTCTAGAAATCTTCTGTTTGCTCTTTCTTCAACACTTGCAGACATAAATATTTTAAGTTCAGCATTTGTAAGGACGTGTGTTCCAATATCTCGTCCATCCATTACCACTCCGCCAGATTTACCCATCTCAATCTGTCTTTTCACCATTTCTTCTCTTAAATCAGCATGTGCTGCTACAACTGATACGTTCGAAGTGACTTCTTTTGAACGTATTTGGTCCGTTACTTCCACGTTATCTAAGAACACAAGTTGTCCTTTAGAAGATGGCTTAAGCTCAATAGAGGTATCTTTTAGAAGCTCAGTTAGTTTGCTTCCATCTTGCAAATTTATGTTAAGTTGAAGTGCTTTATACGTAATTGCTCGGTACATTGCTCCTGTATCCACATATGTATAACCTAATAATTCAGCCGTCTGCTTCGCTATTGTGCTTTTACCCGCTGCTGCTGGACCGTCAATTGCTATTTGAATTTGTTTCATCATTTTATCCTCCACTCTATTCGCCTATATTTTATCACAGAATAATACGAAAAAAAAAAGCCTGTAAATACAGACTTTTAACTTAGTCCTTTTTTTCGCATAAGCAACTGTCTTTCAAAGCAAAAACGAACGATTTGTTGCCTGTCTAAATCATCTGTATTCGTAAATTGTAAAGACGCAATTTTTAACGATTCTCTCTCCCAGATGCGTATGACTAAAGCAGTAGTAAATACATATCTCATTTCTCCATTATTAAAAGATAATGGAATAATTAAAGATACCTCATCTCCACCACTAAATTTCACTTCCTCATTTAGAATGATGGCTACCCCACCCGCACTTATGTCATCTGTTACCGATTGATATTTTTCATCTCCAAATTGAATCGCAATATCAATTGGTGATACAACTCTTACAAAATTACGACGCTGTATTTTCATAAAGTCTTCCGTGTCTGGATAAGACAGTCTTATCATTGGAATTTGTCCTAACTTTCTTCCTAACACTTCTGTTGGAAAAGCAAAGACAGATTTCGTTTCTTCTATAAACGTGGCACGTAATTGAGTACCTTCCATCATGACAACGGTTTTGTTGGTAATTGTATCTATAGGATAATCTACATATATAAAATGATCATCCATATCTACTACTTTACAACGATATTTCTCAGCCTTCTCTGTGAAAGTTGGCTCAAGTATTAAATTTGTCCCTAGTTTAATTTGCATAATTTTTACCCTCTTAAATGTCATATTAATTTCATTATGACATTTAAAGAGGGAGAATTCTATATATTATTTTAAGGTAATTTTTCTGAATGCAGAATCTCATGTGATTCTGTATCAATATACACTCTATATGTTCCAATGTCTTCACTTCGAGTTAGTAACTCATATGCTAGACGCTGCTGTAATTGATCATTTTCAACGTAAGCCATTTTTGCTTCTTCTATTTTTAAATTATCAGCGAATATGGTTTTATAATCTAAAGGAATTACTTTTTGTTTGGCTATTTTTTCCTCTTGAATATACTCCATTGCATTTAGGCCTAGTAATTCTCCGTTATCTTTTGCAATTTTTAATTGTAATCCATCTGCATAAACGATTGCATCATTTTCTGCGTCCTTCCGAGCAAACGCTAAATGCCACCCAATGTGGTTTTCACGGAATTCTATAAGCTCCGTATCTGTATACCCTAACTTTTTCATATAATCCAAAGCACTTTTCTTCATGCTTTCCGTATCAATAGCATTTTTATCAAAAGGTCTTTCCATTAGAAAGGATAATAAATGGCCTCCCTTTTTTGTAAAATCGGCGTAACCAATACGAATGTCTTTATGAAATTCAATATGGTAGAAGGGATATGGAGCATCCTTTCCACTTTCTGTAACATAAATTTTGGCATCCGCTAGTTCTGGAAAAATCTTTGCAAACTTTTCTTTTACATCCTCTACGCTTACAGGTTTATCCGAAATATGTTGTAAATCTTTTTTCTTCTGTTGATCGGTTTCACTTGCTGTCATTGGAAAATCACTTTCCGTATATGCTTTTACAGATGCTCCAAGGGATTTCCAATTCTTTTCGTTTTCTTTATTAACTTTATTTTGTACAAAGGAATTAACAATGTAATCTTTGTTTCCATCGTTTCTATTTGTGAATGCCCATTGATCGGCTAAGCTTCTTAAATTTTCACGTGCACTTACCATATTCCCTTGCCACTCTTCGATTGGTACTTTTCCTGTTCTAACTTGAGTAGCTCCATTACCTATTCTCGTTAAATAGTTCAACCAGCTTGAGGAAGTTTCCTGATCTATAGGTAGCCCTGAAATAGATGCTCGAATATCTGAAGACAGTCTCCATACATCTTCCAGCGGACGATCTAATGACTCTTTATCTTTAAATATTAATGTTTCATCAATGGAATCACTTAATTCAGTCAGTTTTTCGGAGGCAGAATTTAATTCATTCGAATATTGACTTGCTAAAGCATTTTTAAGGTTGGTGTTTTGTTCTTGTACTGAAAAATGATAAACAACAAATACGGCAAGAGCAGCTATAGCGATTACCCATCCAAATTTTTTCATATGGTCTCCTTATGAGCAAAAAATATGCTGTCCAATTTTTTTGATATGTGGTCTTGACCAGATCCACTTACTAGTAGCAGTTTCAGGATTGAAATAGTAAATTGCATTTTCTGAAGGATCCCATCCATTTAATGCGTCTAGTACTGCTTCTTTAGCTCGCTCGTTCGGTTCTAGCCAAATTTGTCCATCAGCTACTGCAGTGAATGCTAAAGGTTGGAAGATTACTTCACTAATAGTATTTGGAAAGTCCGGGTGTTCTACTCGATTAAGGATTACCGCTGCAACGGCTACTTGCCCTTCATACGGCTCCCCTCGTGATTCTCCATAAACTGCGTTAGCAATCAGCTTTAAATCTTTTTCACTATACTTCGGTGGTAGTTGCATATTTGTACTTTCAGGTTTTTTATTATTTGCTTGTTGGTTCTGGTTTGTATTTCCATGTACTGAGAAACGATTACCCTTATTGATTTGATCATGTACATATTCTTTGTCAAACTTTGTAGCCTTCACTAGCTTGTCCTTAGTACCTTGTCCTAAAAGACCATCCACTGGTAAACCAAATGCTTCTTGGAAGTTTCGAAGAGCCCAATACGTGCCATAACCAAATTTACCGTCAATTTCCCCGGTGTAATAGCCTATGTATTGTAATCTGGCTTGTAATTCAATTACATCGTCTCCGTATGCTCCACGCTGAACAGTTTGCTCGGAGAACGCTTGAGTAGTTTGCTCTTGAGTTAAGAACATATAGCTAGCTGTAAAAAAGATTACGCCAATAAGAACATATTTTAGCTGTTTCATAAGTCATCTCTCCTTTTTAACTAGCTTGGTAAAAAAAGATTGATTTATACATGATGACTTTCATGAAAACAGAAATTAAAAAGTAAAAACTTTGTTAAAGTTATTGGTTGATTTTGACTAACAATTCTTTTTAATAGTGAATGTAAACATTAAAAAAGGAACATTTTGTTTATGCGAGTAAATTGTTTCGATTTATAGATGCTAAAGCTGTTCCCATTTAATGATTGTAGCTCCAGACGGCGACTCCTACGGGATGAGTGAGACAGATAAGACATCACAACCACGCGCGTAAGCGATGGGTGATGGCTTATCGCTCACCCCGAGGAAAGCGTCCGGCTGGGGCGGAAATCAATTCTACTCTCTGATTTAAAGTTTGCTTTGCTTCATAAAATTAACCTTACTCTTTAACAAAGCCAACATAAAAATGCGTTAATCCTTCCATACACTTATATTTCCCCACTAAAAATTAATATATAACTTTTATCACAATTCCTATTTACTTTTTTGTTACTTTCAAATTATTTCACAGTATCTTCACATATAACCTTTGTATGTGTGATAAATATCACATCAACTTTGTTTTTTTAAATTTATGATGTACCTATAGAAAAAGAAGGAAAGTTTTGGAGGTGTAAGACAGATGTCCAAAAAACAAAATAAAGAACCAGAACTAAAAGGGACGCTCATATCAGTTAGCGTTGTCGGTTTATTTATATTAGTCACTTGGTTTTTCGCATTCTATTTATTTATTGACAGATTTTAAACTAATGGAGGTTAAAGGTTATGCATATTCACAAGTATGAAAAATGGTGGATAACATTTGGTGTTAGTTCACTAGTTTTATTTTTAATAATAGTTGGTTTTAGCGCCTTCCACTATGGTTCACATCCACCAAGTGCAAAAGTATATATTGATCCTGAGCGAGTAGACGAGATTGCTCCATTCAATAACCCAGGAGTTCACAAAGTAGAAGGTAAAGAATGGGATTATGAGATAGTAGTAGTTGCATCCGCATTCTTTTATAACCCACAAGAATTTGAAGTTCCACTAGGTTCTACGGTTAAATTTATAGCAACAACGAAAGACGTTATACATGGCTTTCAGATAGTAGATACAAATATTAATATGATGCTTGAACCAGGTTACGTTTCAGAATATGTAACAACTGTAGATAAAGCTGGAGAGTATTTAGTTTTATGTAACGAATATTGCGGTGTAGGACACACGTCTATGACATCGAAGTTAAAGGTGGTTGAGTAACATGGCAACAATAACAGAAAAAGCCCAAAGCTTTGTGAAAGTTGACCGTCGTGATGGCAAGCTTGCAATGGCTCATATTCATGTAGCTTTTATTGCACTATTAATAGGAGGACTTTGCGGACTCTTACAAACCCTTGTACGTTCTGGGCAATTCACCCTTCCTTGGGGTATAGGTTACTATCAATTATTAACTGTTCATGGTGTTTTATTAGGACTTATTTTAACTACTTACTTTATATTTGGTTTTCAAATTGCTGCTGTTAGCCGTACTTCCGGCACATTAACAGATAAACAGAGAACACTAGGTTGGATTGGTTTTTGGACAATGACAACCGGCACTACTGCTGCTGCAGTAATGGTTTTATTAAACGAAGCATCTGTGTTGTATACTTTTTATGCACCACTTCAAGCGCATTGGATTTTCTATGTTGGGATGGCATTAGTTGTAGTAGGCTCATGGATTGGCGGAGCTGGCTTGATCATGAAATATATCGAATGGCGTAAAGCAAATCCAAAGCAACCTAGCCCATTATTAACTTTTATGGTTATTGTAAATTTAACTATGTGGATTATTTGTTCACTTGGTGTAGCAGTTGAGGTAGTATTCCAATTAATCCCCTGGTCTTTAGGCTGGGTAGATAAAATCGATGTTTTACTCTCTCGTACACTTTTCTGGTATTTCGGTCACCCATTAGTATACTTCTGGTTATTACCAGCGTATATGGTTTGGTATGTGATCATCCCGAAAATTATTGGAGGTAAAATTTATTCGGACGCACTAGCAAGATTATCCTTTATGCTTTTCTTAATCTTCTCTATCCCAGTTGGATTCCATCATCAATTGACAGAGCCAGGTATTGATTCATTTTGGAAGTACTTGCAAGTTGTTTTAACAATGATGGTAGTTATACCTTCCCTTCTGACTGCTTTCTCTATGTTTGCTTCATTTGAGATTCGTGGAAGACAGCTTGGAGGAAAAGGCGTATTTGGCTGGTTTAAAAAGCTACCTTGGAAGGATGCGCGATTCCTAGTACCATTTATCGGAATGGCTGCCTTCATCCCTGCTGGGGCTGGTGGTATTATCAATGCATCTAACCAAATGAACCAAGTAGTACATAATACTATCTGGGTTACAGGTCATTTCCATCTTACTTTGGCAACAACTGTCGTTTTAACATTCTTTGGAGCAGCCTATTGGTTAATCCCCCACCTTACTGGTAGAGTGTTGACTAAACAAATGAATAAGCTAGCTATTATACAAGGTATTGTTTGGGCAGTAGGTATGTCCATCATGTCTGGGGCAATGCATATTGCTGGATTATTGGGAGCCCCCCGCCGATCAGATTTCTCAACCTATGGTGAATCTGCCCAGGCAGCCGAGTGGGTTCCCTACCAAATCGCACAAGCAGTTGGCGGTACAATTTTATTCATCGGTATCATCTTAGTCTTATATATAGTAGCTCAATTAGTATGGTTTGCTCCTAAAGGTGATACAGAATTTCCAATTGGAGAAGTATCCGAAAATGCAGAAAAAACACCGATGGCACTCGAAAACTGGAAAATATGGTTAACGATTTGTATTTTCTTAATTTTATTTGCTTATACGGTTCCGGTGTTTGATATGATTCAAAATGCTCCTCCAGGTTCAAAAGGTTATAAATTCTGGTAACTATAATTCTTTTAAATATATACGAAGGAAGAGAGACTGTTCATATAAACAGTCTCTCTTTTTGTTTTTATAATCTTGCACTTGTTGATCGTCTCGTCGTTTACAAACTTTAGCAGTTTCTATGTATGGACAAGGCGTTAGAGGGACTACCCGTAAAAGCCAAACTTCTGACTTTTAGAGCACTCCCTTTTAAAAATGTATATATCATTATACATATTTAAGCACACGCCCACCCAAATAGGGCTTTGTCTATTATTTAAATTTTTACCCCTCTGACCGTACTCTTACTTGTCTAATTTGTAGTACTTTTAAAGTTAGGTCTACTACCATTTTCTCTGTAAGCGTATCAAAAGTATCGCGCATATCCACTAAGCACGGAGAGTAGTCAAGCTCGAAAAACTCAGCTCTCACCAATTCACAATAAGGCTGCTCATTATAGAAAGTACTGTTTTCAAAGAAATACTTATCTAAACGAGGCATTTCACTGTTTTTCGGATTAATGAAACGGGATTGACTTTCAGAAGATTTAGTAATGATAGGATATAGAATAAAATCAGACCCATTTAAGTCAGCAAAGCCTGTGAAAGGTACGGAAGCAATACGATCGTAAATTACACCGTTACAATCATCAGTTGCGTATTCGATGTCCTTTCTAATAAATCCTTCAACAAATAATTTAGCTCTAGTAACTCTGCGAGAGCCATCGCAAGAATCCATCGGATCAAACCTTACCGGTACAAGCTTACATTGTGTCAAGAATACATCCTTGTGTACTCTTTTGATTTCGCTTGCAGGTGGATCTAATAATATATCTGCTTCTACTACTATTTGAATTGTAGTTTCCGCCAATACAGCTGGCACCTTAATAATCGGGTAAAAATTATCGGGTACTACGCAAGGATCAACAGGTTCATCCTGTAATTGTGGTAGAGACCTTGCATTATCTACCGGACATGGGTAAACATTGGACAAATCGCCATTGTTTAAACCGTTCTCTTCATTCATTTAAAATTTCCTCCATTCATTTTTTGCGAAATTAATTCATTTCTGTTTTAAGTTATGTAAAATCACCGATGGATGTATAAGCAATAGACACAGAAACGTAAATTATGTCGATATTATTTATCTATTTAACTGTTTAAATAACTCTTCTGTGTAATATAGCTTAGAGATTTCCTCATACTATTCACAACCAATAATTTAAATTTTACTAGCTCTATGAAATTCATAATCGCCATTCTCTTGAATGGGCTAGGAACCGTATATAGCAGTAATCCCACTGGACTCGTCGCCTACTGCTTAAAAGATTTATATAAATAATGAGCAATTAAATAAGCCATCACCAACGAACACATTCGTTAGAGATGGCTACATTAAAAAAGGTACTTGCACTAACAAAATTACAGTACAAGTGGAGTTTATTTTTTTGTAGATGGATAATACACTTTCTGAACTTGTAAAAGCTGCAAAACTAATTCAATTACAGCATTTTGTTGCACTTTAGGCGATTCAGACGGTACATCTTTTTTCCTTTGCTTTTCCTCGCTTTCCGACAACACGGTATATTCAATTCTTTGTATAATAGTCCCTTCTATTAACAGCTTTCCTCTCGTTGCCTGTTGAACACCTTCTTCGTTGGATTGCTCGAAAGAGGAAGGTATGAATTTACAAGAAGCCAATTGAATATCCTTTGATAATTCTTTAATATTAACTACTCTTTCTTCTAAATCCAAGGCTCTTTTTAAGCATATTTCAACATCATACTCCCCTATAATTACAGGTACTTTAATATGCACCGCTAACGGGAGCTTATTTTCCTTTTGTCCTGAATTATGTCTAACTTTAACTTGGGACTTATATAGGTTATTTTCTGCTACAGATAGTTTTTGTGAGTCATTGTTATGAGCAGAAAAGAGAATTTCATGCACTTTATAACCTAACAGATGGCAATAGAGATCTTCTTGAAAAAAGTACATACTATCAAAAAATACTGTATCTAAAAGTGGGAAATGATCGTTGTTTGTAGGTAAAAAATTATACCCTTCCTGCTTTGCACTACCATAAAGTGCAGGGTTCATAAAATCTTCAATATCTACGTAGGTAGAAAACGGAATATATATGGTTTTTGTTTTTATATTAGAGGTGGGTCCCTTTACCTTATAAATTACTTCCTCTAAATCTTGAGAATCTTCTTCTGCAACCAAGTTAGTGAGTAATATCTCCTCTTCCTCTAAAAGAGATTCTTTTTCTATAGTAGATATGTTTTCCTCTTGATGATGAGTGTTATCTGGTAACGTGTTGAAGTCGTCACTTTCATCCGCTTCTTTACTAGCAATATTTTTTTTCAGACTACTAATCATTACAGACAAATACGTGTCTCGAAGACTTTCATCCATAAATCTTATACTATCTTCATTAGTAAATTCTAATTCTTTAGTTATGGAATCTAATGGATCTATTTCATGAGCAATTTCTATGGAAGAATAATCTACATCATTTCCTAAAACCAGCATTTCCTCTTTACTGTCGTAGGAAGGTATTGCAGGAATGTTTGTTTCTTCTATAGATTCCTCTTCTTTTGAATCTTCTTGTAGGGAAGGGATCTCAATTGCTTGCGCCTCAATAAAGAAGGAAGAATCCTGGAGCGGTGTTTGTTCTGTGGCATTCCATTCTGTTGGTTCTTCTTCTGACTCAATGTAAGCCATCACTTCTAATTCATGATTATAATCTGCATTTTCATACTCTAATACATGATTTATTTTACGGCTCGGTGTTGGCAAATAAGCCCTAATATATTTTAGTTGATTTGGCTGTTTACTTTTATTTTTATGATTTGATAGCAGATAGTATGGCTTAAGTGAATTTTTTTCTTCCCTTAAAAAATTGAATAAACTATTTTCCTTTGTATTTTCTTGAGGGCCATTTATCATTATATTATCTTCAGATGGTACTGTGTCTATAAATCGTCTGCGCCGTTTTCTTTTAAAAGTACGTCGTTTTACTTTTTTAATATCAGACGCATATATTTCTTCTATGTCAGTTATGCTATCATCTGCTGATACTTGGTCATCACTTTCCACTTCAGCCGATTCTACTGGTTGTAAAACTGAAAAGCATATACATTTCTTCTGATTGTTATTTATTTCAACGAACGCACCATAATCAAACCATGGAACAGTCAATTTTCCCGCTGAATTATTGTAGTGAAAGTCACTAGCAATATTAAATGTAACAGCCTCTTCTTTCGTAAAGACAACTTCATCCTCTATATTTGGTATGATTAACCCCACCTTTCTCTTATTACTTGAGACGTTTGCCCTGTATTATTTATATTATTCAGTTAGAAGGAATTCGTTCAAAAAAAAACCTTTTACTTCAAAGATCGTCATATGATTTCACAAATTCCTTATAATAAGAAGGAATTCGAGTAATTTCATGGCGATACTCTAAAGTAAAAGGTTAAAATTTAGTACTATTCATTTGAAATGGTTGTAGGTAAGATACGTGCAAAGCGATCTTCTATTAACGCTTCAGACTCATTTAGAAGAAGGTGTATTTCACCGTGATCATCAGACGTACGGATAAGACGTCCTATTCCCTGTTGAAGTCGAAGCAGCATAAACGGTAATTCTACTTCTTCAAAGGGATCGTTAGAAAACGAACGTTTTGCATCGAATAAAGGATCTACAGGTGGGAATGGCAGATCATAGATAATTACTCGAGTTAAAGCTTCTTTAGGTAAGTCTAAGCCTTCCCATAAATGATAAGAACAAAGCGTAGAGAATTCTCCATTTTGAAATTCCTTTACAATAGTCGAAAGCTCACGGTCCCCTTCAAAAGCAATGTCCTTGGCTTGAGTCGATGCTCTAAAATGATCCATCGCAGCTTTAGACTTAAACAAAATGAGGGTTTGACTAGTAGAATCCAATATCTTATCTGTTTCTTGAACTTTTTCTACTTGACTAACATGATGAGCTGTAACTTTCATAACCTCATCATAGTCGAATGGTGATGGTACAGAAAATGATTGATACTTCTCAATTCCTAAAGAATCTGCCAAATAAGTAAAATCTTTTTCTATGGATAAAGTTGCAGAAGAAAAAATGACAGGCAGTTTAGTACTAAATAGCTTTTCATTTAAAATATCCGTTACTAGCCTTGGCATAATAATAAGTGTTTCATAGCCATCGATTATTTCTAGCCATTCAACGCCATCACCTTTTTCTGTAAACAGCCTTAGCGAGAATGAATACTGCTCTAAAAATTCTTCTACCATTCTTAGCTCATATTCTGGAATCGTAAACAGTTCCGATTCAAATACAAATTCCTCAAGCAAGTCGTCTGTAATTTTAATCGCCTGCTTACATAGCTGCATTAGTTGAGGTGACTTATCAATTTTCATACGTTCGGTTTCCTCAGTAACACTTCCCACTCTTAATACACTAAAAATTTTCTCATGTGTATTTTGAAGTATTTCCATAAGATTTAACGTTTTTTCTCGGACCCCGTCAACCATCACCCGTTCTAGTAAACGGATCAGTGTTTCACTCTGCACTTCATATGTAAGTGCTTTTTGAGCTGCAAATTCTAACAGATGTCCTTCATCCAGTACAATCATAGAGACTTCAGGTAAAAAAGGTAGCTGCCCTTCACGAATGCGAGAGTCTTTTGTCCAAAGATGCTCCATTAAAAAGTCATGCGAGCAGATGATTAAATCAGATGATTCCCGGTAATGTTGACGGTGAATAGTTTGCCCACATCGATTGCGTAAATCACAAACTGTACATTGTTGAGTAGGATGGAAGTTAACTTTTTGCCAATCTACATCCGAAACTCCAGGAAACTGGCTTCTTTCACCAAAAGGAAATATGCTTTGTAGAGAAGCAGAACCATAAACAAAATCAGGAACACCATCTTCAATTTCTTCTATGAAGAAGTCATTCTCTCCATTTTTTTGAGCCTCTTCTAGTCTTTTAAGACACAAATACTGATTGCGTGATTTAGCTAATCTCACATCTATTTTTATATCTAAATAATTTTGTAACTTAAAAATATCGCCAGCCTCTTTTACTAGCTGCTCTATTAGTGTTTCATCAGCGCAGGCGATAAGTGCTGGTTTTCCAGTATATCTCGCATAAGAAATAGCAGGTAGTAGATAAGCTATCGTCTTTCCTGTACCTACTCCAGCCTCTGCAAACAAGACATTTTTCTCTTTTAAAGCTTTTTCAATTTGATAAGCCATGAAAATTTGCTCATCACGACATTCAAATCCTTTTTCGGGTAATTCATCGTATAAAACGTCTCCCATCCAGTCTCCTAATGATTCAAAGAAAGAACGGTCCTTAGATAATTTAAATGGTAAAGCTTGCTTCATTTTCTAACTCCCTTAAATATAATATAACAGCAAGGGAGAGCTTAGTCTCCCCTACTGTTATGAACGTTTACCCCAAAACTGATAGTAATCTGTTCTTATAAACCCATTGAACAATTTACGTTTCTTCGTTGCTCTACGACCATACAGATTTTCAAAATTCTCCATGGAAGATAACATATAAACTGACCAAGAAGGATATTTTTCCATCATATGTCCTAGGTCACTAATAGCTTTCTCAATTTCTTCAATTTCGCCTATACGCTCTCCGTAAGGTGGATTACCAATCATCACGCCATCCATTAGGTCCGTAGAGAAGTCGCTTGCCTGCATTTGTTTAAAGCTGATTAAATCAGCAAAGCCTGATTCAAAAGAGTTCTGCTCTGCAATTTGAATCATTTTATGATCAATATCTGAACCAATTATTTCTAAAGGTTGGTCATAGTCGGCTAAATCTTCAGCTTCATTTCTTACATCATCCCAAATTTTTTGAGGCATCCAAGCCCAAGCCTCACTATGAAAATCACGGTTAAATCCTGGAGCAATATTTTGCCCAATCATGGCTGCCTCAATTGGAATTGTACCGGAACCACAAAAAGGATCAACAAAAGGTCTATTGGGACTCCATTTAGAGATTTTTACTAAAGCTGCTGCTAAGGTTTCTTTTAAAGGTGCTTCCCCTTGACCATGTCGGTAACCGCGCTTATGCAGTCCAGCTCCGCTAGTATCAATGGTAATAGTCGCTACATCCTTCAATATACTAATTTCTATCTTGTATGTAGCCCCGGACTCATCTAAAAACCCAATTCGTTTATAGGCTAGCTTTAATCTTTCTACAATCGCTTTTTTAACAATAGCCTGACAATCAGGAACACTAAATAATGTTGATTTGACTGATTTGCCTTGTACAGGAAAAGCAGCATCTACAGGGAGGAACTTCTCCCATTGAATCGCTTTAGTATTCTCAAACAGTTGATCAAAGGTTCTGGCAGGAAACTGAGCAGCTACAATCTTTACACGGTCTGCAACTCGTAGCCATGTATTAGCTCTTGCAATTGCTCTTTCATCTCCTTCAAAATATACCTTTCCGTTTTCAGTTGTTGTTTCATATCCTAGTGCTTTTACTTCTTCTGCAACGATTGCCTCTAGCCCCATTGCAGCAGTAGCTACTAATTTAAATGTTGTCATTATACCTTCCCTTCTTGCTTATGGATCTCCCATAACTCTAAGAAATCCATTAGCCCTTTACTTGGAACTGGCTTGCTATAATAGTATCCTTGGATAATATCGCAATTCATTTCCCTTAGAATTTCTACTTGTTCCTTCGTTTCTACACCTTCAGCTACAACCTTAATATTCAAACGATGTGACATTAAAATAATAGATTCCACTATTGCTTGTTTATCCTTTAAGGTAGTTATGTGCTGAATAAAGCTTCTATCAATTTTTAAATAGTTTATAGGAAATTGGTTTAAATAACTCAAGGACGAGTATCCTGTCCCAAAATCATCAATAGAAATTTTAAATCCATTACTTTTAAGCTTTATAAGCTTAGATATAATATTATTAGAATCCTTCATAATAGTGCGCTCAGTTAATTCTAATTCAAGCTGCTGTGGACTACAATTATATTGCATTACCAAGTTGTTTATTCTTTCAATAAAATTATCTTGTTGAAAATGTATAGATGCAATATTAATGGATACTGAAATATTACTAATATCAAGTGTTCTCCATTCAAGGATATCTAAACATACTTTTTTAATAATTAACTCACTTAATGGGATGATTAGGCCAGTTTCTTCAGCAAGTGGGATAAACTCTGCTGGAGATACAGTACCTACCTGATCATTTTCCCACCTTACTAAAGCCTCTACTCCAATAATGGTTTTTGTTTCCAAGGAAACTTTAGGCTGGTAATGGACGGAGAAATCATTTGCTTGTATCGCCTTTCTCAGTTCAGCCTCCAATAACAGCAGCCTTTTCGAATCTCTCTTCAACTCTTCAAAGTAAAATGCATATTGATTACGGCCATTATGCTTAGCAAAGTACATTGCCTTATCTGCCTTGTGAATAAGTTCATCTATTTCTTGTCCGTCTTGAGGAAAAAAGCTGATTCCTATACTAGCGGTTAAATAAATTTCCAAATCATCTATTATAAATGGCTTGCTTAGCATTTTAATAATTTCAATAGCAATTTGGCCAGCATCTATATGTGATTTAATATGTGAAAGTGCAAGTAAGAACTCGTCTCCACCATACCTTGCCAAGATACTATCCTTTGGTGTTATATGCCTGACACGTTTCGTAAATTCAACTAGAATTCTATCTCCTATTTCATTTCCAAGTGATGCATTCACTTGCTTGAAACGATCTAAATCGATAAACAAAAGTGCACTGAAGCTATTTGGAGTCGAGTTTTCAATTAACTGTAAAAACAATTCATTAAAAGAGAACCTGTTAGGTAAACCTGTGAGATAATCCGTTGAAGTCAATGTCTTTATTTCTTTTTCTGCACTTTTTTTTATGGAAATATCAGAAAACACTCCAAAATAATGTGTAGTTTCGCCTAGTTCGTTTTGAATTCTAGTAATTTTTAAGTGCTCAGGGTATACTTCACTATTCTTCCTTTTGTTCCAAATTTCACCTTGCCAAGTTCCTTTTTTGTCTAACTTTTTCCACATGGATTCGTAAAATGATTTGTCCTGCTTTCCGGATTTTAATATGCTAGGAGTTTTATCTCTAACCTCCTCCAAGCTATATCCAGTAACCGCTTGAAAGGCAGCATTCACTAAAGTAATTTTTAAATGTTCATCCGTAATCATAATACCCTCAGTAGTGGAATTAAATACTTTCTCTACTAGCTCTTTTGGGTACAAAGAAAAGCTTTCGGGATGTTGCTCTTTTTTCACTTTCTAGGACCTGCTTCCCCTCAGTACTAACTCGATGATAAAATACAATTCTATTAAAGCATTAATAACCTGCCTTTAAGACATCAATCAAGCAACCTGAGATAAATAATAGTATAGGGTGAGGTTTTACTCTCTCATGATAAAATATGTAGTCAAGAAAAGAAAAGCTCTCCGTGATTGGAGAGCTTTTCGTATTATTAATTATAGCCACTCATAAACTCAATAAGCCATGTTTTGTTTCCACGGTACTCAAACGGTGAACTACCTCGTACGTATGTGGACGGCAATCATCTATCTACAGATTAATATCTGTTTTTCTATCCGTTCAATTCCTTCAAGAAAATGCCCCTACCATAATTTGGGTTTCTCACTCGTGGGGTTTACCTCGTTCCACCTGTATAGTTTCCTATCCAGCTTCGTCACTGTGGCACTTTCAGAGATTGTTAGCCATATCCGAAGACTTAGGCCTTCATCCCGCCGTCAGCCAAAAGGCTGCCTTAGTTTATTTTTTCACTAAGCACGAACACTACATTCATCGCAGAATTGTGTGAGCATGGACTTTCCTCTACAATGTCTAAGCATTGCAGCGATTGCCCGAATAAATAAGTGGTAATTACATTGTATATGATTTGACATGAAAACACAAATTTTCTTTTTTGATATAATATTATTCGTACAATTTAGCTCCAAATACATGTTTTTCTAAATGAGATAATCTTTTTAGAATATCAAAATTAGTTGCACCTGCTGCTGGTTGTACGGGAGCAGATCTACGTGGTGCTTCCTCTAGCTCTTCTCTAAGTTGCTTGTTTTCTTGCTGCAGTTGAATGATTTTCTTTTCAAACGCTTCGTAGTCTTGAATAATATCGTCTAAAAACATATCTACTTCTTCTTGGTTATAGCCTCTAAGACCCGTTTTAAATTCTTTTTCTAATATATCAGAAGCTTTAAGTTTAAATTCCATGTAGCATCTTCCTTCCGTCTACAATTAGCTACTCGTATTATAGCATAATGGTGTCGAATAATGGAGTAATTTCGCGTGATTATGTGCGTTTTTTGTTAGGTTGTGCGCTTTCCCGGGAAATATCTATTTTTCTTTTTATTCTTATTTCCCGCTTAAGAAGCTCACCTTCAAAACCTTTAGGAGAATCCATCCTAGTCTTACTCCAATAATCTAAGCATTCCTGCGTTTTTTCTAATGCTTTTTGATAATCTTTCTTCTGATGTTCATAAAGCTTTGCAAGTTCCACTAAAACCTTTAGACGATATTTCCCGTCGATTTCCTTTAAAGCTATTTCAAATGCTTCTACACTTTCTTCTATTAGATTTTGTCTTTTTAAATGTAATCCAATATAAAAGTATGCGACGCTTGTTTCACTTTCTGAAAATTGGTCTACGACGAATTCAAACCATTTATTGCTCGCATCTTTTGATTTTAGGTCTTTAAACCATTTACCGATATTCGTGTAAGTGTTAGCAGTTTCTAGTGATTCTTCTTTTTTTAAAAGATCTATCGATAAAGTATAGAGAGTTGCAAGTGATAAGATATCCCATTCGTTATGCTTTAAAATTCTCATAAGATTAGTAGGATCACCTTGTTTTACTGCATCAAAATAAATAATGGGTGCCAAGTGTCCTGGAAGATCATTTTTTCTTGTAAAGCCCAGTTTGCTCTCTTCTATTTGCTTTAGTTTAAATCTCTCTAAATCACCTTTCCATATTCTTTTGGAGGAATGCATTAAATCAATTTGCTCATGATCTTTTAATGGCGGAAGATTATTGCGATTCATCGTCCAGCGAGTATTTAACTGTGGAATATCGAAACTCTTACCATTATAAGTAATAATAGTTTGTGTATCTTTCCAAAATTCAGTAGCTAACAGAAACGCTGCTTCCTGCCCAGGCTCTACTAACACATATTGAGAAAGCAAGTATCCCCCGGGCGCTTTTTTTAATATACCATTTAAAAAAATGAGCACACCTGTCCCTTTTAACCCAGTTGTTTCTGTATCATAGAAGCAAAAAGGATTACCTGGTGAAACCGTAAGTGGATGATTTGGGTATCTCTCTTGCATAAAGGAAATTGCCTCCTCCAGCTTATCCAAACCAATAGTTCCATGTATATGCTTCTTACGATAAAATGTTTCTTTTAAAAAGAAAAAACCCTTCTCGTTTTTTATAAGCTTTAAACCAGCTTGTTTCCATTGTTCTGTATAAAAAGGAAGTGCAATTTCTGGCACTTCCTTTTTGGGCTGTTTCTCGGGCACATTCTTCTTCAGAAGTCCCTTCATCTCTAATAGTTTTTTCTCATATGACATAACGATCCACCTGTAGCATATGCAGTAATTTTATAACTTCTTTCTTTAAGTTATTTTCAGCATCTTGTGCTCCAATACAAGCTGGACACCCACCAGTACATGGGCAGCTCGCGACTTGCTCTGTAACTTTTGGAACTAAGTCATTCCATAGGTCAAACATTCTCTCGGATAAACCAATACCGCCAGGATAGCTATCGTACATAAAGAAAGTAGGCTTCTCCACGTTTACTGATTTTACTTGTGGGACTACATGAATGTCCTTAGAATCACAATGAATAAATAATGGTATAAATGAATGCAAAGCATATGCTACACCCGTCATCGCATCTGAAAGCAAGGTTTCCGACCAGTCATTTGGCTTATCAAAGCTAAACCAAGTGGATGTAGTGTGAAGCTCTAAAGGTGGTAAATGTATTTTACCTGATCCAATATTATCGTGCGTATCAAATTTAATCTTTTTGAAGATGGTCGGCTGAGCAAGAACAATAATGTCTCCAAAACGTAGTGTTCCAATATCAGCTTCTTTTTCCTTATCCTCACTTAGCACCTTTAGCTCGATTGCAATATTAGCATCTGTAAAATAATCCACGTCCACTTCTTTAACAAATGCCTTTTTCTCTTCCCAATCTAATTTCTCTACTTGAAACTGTGTTCCTTGATGAAGGTATATAGCTTCCTCGTGAAGCAGGGTCATCGCACTATAAAGATCCATCTCTCCTATGACTCGAGTTTTAGTAGGTACTGACTGATCAATTATAATGACATTGTCTTGGGAGGCAGAACGAAGACTAACATTACTAGCAGGAAAGCTTTCGGACATCCAATGCCATTTATCTGCTGTTTTTAACAGAACCCCTTCACTTTCTAAGAACTCTAGCAATTCCTGAATTGAAAATTCACCATAATTGTCGCTAGTCGTAAAAGGAAGCTCAAAAGCGGCACATTTAAGATGATCCATCAAAATAATCATGTTATCAGGATGGATTCGAACCTCTTCCGGTGATTGTCCAAGAAAATAGTCTGGATGCTTAACTACGTATTGATCTAGGGCAGTAGATTGTGCCACATAAATTATGAGCGCTTCATCCTGCCTACGCCCAGCTCGTCCTGCCTGCTGCCATGCACTAGCTATATTGCCAGGGTATCCAGTCATAATGCATGCTTGGAGCTGGCCAATATCTACACCTAGTTCTAATGCATTTGTGCTTACTACAGTACGAATTACTCCATCCCGGAGTCCTTTTTCAATATCTCGTCGTTCAGAAGGTAAATAACCGCCTCGATAACCACGAATAGATTGGTCATTTATTTTTTTACTTACTAGAGCCTGCAAATAAGTCACTAGCATTTCTACTCTTACTCTGCTTTTAGCAAAAACAATCGTTTGAATTCCATTGACATATAACTCTTGTGCAAGGTCTCTCACTTCTAATACTGCACTTCGTCTCACATTAAAAACGGGATGTACAATCGGAGGATTATAAAAAACAAAATGTTTTTTTCCAGCAGGTGCACCGTTCTCATTTATAAGTAAATGTGATTCGTTTGTTAAGTTCTCAGCAAGCTCCTTAGGATTTTTAATCGTGGCAGATGTACAAATAAACTGAGGGCTACTACCATAAAATTCACAGATTCTTTTTAATCTACGAATGACATGTGCAACATGGCTTCCAAATACACCTTTATATGTATGAATTTCATCTATAATAATATATTTAAGGTTTTCAAATAGTGAAACCCATTTTGTATGGTGCGGCAAAATACCTGAGTGCAGCATATCTGGATTGGTCAGCACTATATGTCCTGATTTCCTAATCTTTTGGCGTATTCCCGGCTCGGTATCACCATCATAGGTATAACTTAAAATCTCCTCCCCGCTTTCCCGAATCAATTCATTTAAATCACTTTTCTGATCCTGTGCTAACGCTTTAGTCGGAAATAAGTAAATTGCTCGAGAGGTGGGATCTTCCATAATAGATTGCAATACGGGAAGATGATAACAAAGAGATTTTCCAGAGGCGGTGGGGGTAATTGCAGTAAACGATTTCCCTAAGGAAGCAGCATCGAAGGCTTGTCTTTGATGAATATAGAGTTGTTCCACCCCTCGCTTTTTTAAAGCATTTGTGATGGATGGATGCATTTGATGTGGAAAAGGAGCATATACGGCTTCTTTCTCCTCCACAGTATGGATATGCTCTATTTGTGGAAATCGATTATTATCAATTCTCCAATCATCTAATAGCTCAGCTATACTTTTGTTTTTTAGCATGTTACTCCCCGACCTCCTGTAACGCTTGAAGAATGGTTTCTAAAGTATATTTAGAAGAATGTACAGACTTTAAAAAACGTTTTTTACTAGTGGCTTTATAAAAGGACTGTACGACAAATTGTCTCATTGATTCAAGTAACGAATCAATTTGACTCGGATGTACATATTTTGGTCGCTTTAATTGGATCCAAGGACGTACTAGTTGCTCCCATTCATTCAGTAATTCATCTATATCATACGCATATGGCTTTACTTCTTCAAAAAAATCCGGTTCACGGTCTTCTTCACGAAAACGGTGAAACCTTTCTATACAACTATCACATTCAATTAGCAGCTGTTTATTTACGTTTGTTAATGACAAAGTAATCCCTCTCATTCTAGTAATAGTTTATCAAAAAGCATAGCATATTACCAGCTTCGAACGAACATACATTCCTTACAGATTACTTTCTAATTTTTCCATCTTTCCTAGCAAGCGAAAAGATGATTTACTAAAATCTTCTTCAAATTGATCCTGTTCTTCGTTTAAACGGTTCTCCAATAGATATTCCAAAAGCTCTAGTTGATCAATAAGACGTTCAATTTTATTCATGTTAACACTCTCCTTTTACTGTTTAGTTCCTTCCTTCTTGATAAATCCCTTCCTACTCGACAAAGGTTCTATACATAAGACAAAACTAGCGGCACATCGACAGTGGTTAAGATGAAAAGCTTTGTTAAATTTATTGGTTGATTTTGACTAACAATTCTTTGTTATAGTGACTTAATGAGTGTAAACATTATAAAAAGGACATTCAAATAAAAATCATAAATAGATGACGAAATTGGTGTTGGTGACAGTTTTTCAACTTTGCTGCTTATGCGAGTAAATTTTTAGCACTATCGATACATTAAAGCTGTTTCCATTCATTGATTGGAGCACCAGACGGCGACTCCTACGGGATGAGTGAGACAGATAAGCCATCACAACCACGCGCGTAAGCGATGGGTGATGGCTTATCGCTCACCCCGAGTAAAGCGTCCGGCTGGGGCGAAAAATCAATTCTACTCTCTGATTTAAGATTTCTATGCATCATAAATCAACCCTACCCTTTAACATAGCCAAATAATAAAAGAGCTTGGATCACCTCCAAGCTCTTTTTCTAGTTTATTCACTTCTATCATTCAGACAACGTTCACATTCAAATAATGGAGATTCGACTTGCTCTTGGATGACGCATCCACATTCGCGACAAATCTTTGGATTTTTTTCACTCGTTGGCTTATTCATTCCAATCACCTCCTATAATTTTGCATAGCCTGGAATAGTTAAAAATTCAATGAAGTTATCCTCTTTCACTAATGTCAAAAATAGCTCTGCTGCTTCCATATATCTACCGGTCAAATAGATGTCATTACCGAAGTCAGCTTTTAACTTCCCAAGCTCCTCAGTTAGTACCTGTTCTACAAGTGGCATTGTAATTTTTCGCCCGTCCTCTAGCTTTCCTTCTGGATGTCGAACCCATTGCCATACTTGTGTACGAGAAATTTCTGCAGTCGCTGCATCCTCCATCAGGTTGTTAATAGGTGCAGCCCCGTTGCCTCGTAGCCATGAAGCAATGTATTGAACTCCAACGCTACAGTTTAGACGGAGTCCTTCTTCGGTGATTGTTCCAGTTGGTACTTCGAGTAGGTTGTCTGCAGTTACCTGAACATCCTCTCGTTTACGGTGGATTTGGTTAGGGGTTGGCATATACTCGTCGAATTGCTCCCAAGCGACTGGTACAAGTCCAGGATGTGCTACCCAAGTTCCATCGTGTCCATCCGAAGCTTCTCTTCTTTTGTCTTCTCGAACTTTTGCAAATGCTGCCTCGTTTGCTTCCTCATCATTCTTAATAGGAATTTGTGCTGCCATTCCCCCGATAGCTGAAGCATTGCGTTTATGACAGGTTTGAATACAAAGCTGTGTATATGCTCTCATAAATGGTGATGTCATAGTTACTTGGCCACGGTCAGGTAAAATAACCTCTGGTTGGTTGCGAAGACGTTTGATGTAACTAAAGATATAATCCCAGCGTCCACAATTTAAGCCTGCAGAATGATCTTTTAATTCGTATAAAATCTCATCCATTTCAAACGCAGCCATGATTGTTTCTATAAGCACCGTGGCTTTGATCGTTCCTTGTGGAATCCCTAGCTTCTCCTGCGCAAAGATAAAGATATCATTCCACAGTCTTGCCTCTAGATGACTTTCTAGCTTTGGCAGATAAAAATATGGGCCTGTTCCGCGCTCGATCGCCTCTTTCGCGTTATGGAAAAAATATAATCCAAAGTCAAAGAAGCTACCAGAAATCGGCTTACCATCTATATGAATATTCTTCTCCATCAGATGGAGGCCACGAGGACGAACTAATAACACTGCTGTTTCATCCTTTAAGTGATAGCTTTTACCAGTCTCAGGCTGCGTATAAGAAATCGTCTTTCTTACTGCGTCTCTCATATTGATCTGACCTTCAATCATATTCTCCCATGTAGGAGATGTTGCATCCTCAAAGCAGGCCATGAATGCTTTTGCTCCAGAGTTTAGGGCATTAATAACCATCTTTCGATTGACTGGTCCAGTAATCTCTACCCTTCTATCCTGTAAATCCTTAGGGAGTGGAGCTATTGTCCAATGCCCTTCTCGAATATGCTTTGTTTCTGTAAGAAAATCTAATTTCTCTCCATTATCTAGTCTTTCCTGGCGATCTCTCCGAGCAATGAGCAAATCCTTTCGTCGATCATCAAATGTTTGATGAAGAGAAGCGACGAATTCCAATGCTTCTGGTGTTAAAATCTCATGCATTCCTTCCACGTCTTTACCAACAATTTCAATCTTTTTTTCAGTTATTTGTTCCATTCCTTTACCCTCCCATTTCTTCAATGATCAAGCAAATTGTGCTGTTTCAGTTGAACCTTTCATGGCAGTCGTAGAGGAAGTACCACCGGAAACGACTTGAGAAACCTCATCAAAGTATCCAGTACCAACCTCACGCTGATGTTTGGTAGCAGTATACCCCTTTGATTCGTTTGCAAACTCTGCCTGCTGCAATTTGGAGTATGCAGCCATCCCTTTCGTTTTGTACTCATGAGCAAGCTCAAACATACTGTGGTTCAATGAATGGAATCCAGCAAGTGTAACGAATTGGAACTTGTAGCCCATCTTACCTAGCTCTACTTGGTACTTAGCAATCGTCTCTTCATCTAAGTTTGCCTTCCAGTTAAACGATGGAGAACAGTTGTAAGCAAGCATTTTATCTGGATATTGAGCATGAATGGCATCCGCAAATTGCTTTGCTTCCTCTAGGCTCGGGTGGGAGGTTTCGCACCATACTAGATCTGCATATGGAGCATAAGCCAATCCACGAGCGATTGCTTGTTCTATACCAGCCTTCGTACGATAGAAGCCTTCTGGAGTTCTTTCTCCCGTAATAAATTCGTGGTCACGAGGGTCAATATCGCTTGTCACCATATCTGCAGCGTCTGCATCTGTACGTGCGATTAAAACAGTAGGAACACCAGATACGTCAGCTGCTAAACGAGCTGCCACTAGGTTACGGATAGCATTTTGTGTTGGAAGAAGTACTTTACCTCCAAGATGACCGCACTTCTTTTCTGATGCCAGCTGGTCTTCTAAGTGAACGCCAGCTGCCCCTGCTTCAATCATTCCTTTAATTAGCTCAAATACGTTCAGTGGGCCACCAAAACCTGCTTCAGCATCTGCGACAATTGGTGCGAACCAGTCAAACTCATCCTCACGACCTTCAGCCTGGTCAATTTGGTCTGCTCGCTGAAGCGCTTGGTTTATACGCTTCACTACTGCTGGAACGCTGTTTGCCGGGTAAAGACTTTGGTCTGGATACATTTGACCGGAAAGGTTAGCATCAGCTGCTACCTGCCAGCCACTCAAGTAAATCGCTTGTAGTCCTGCTTTTACCTGCTGTACTGCCTGGTTTCCAGTTAAAGCTCCTAAGGCATTTATAAAATCTTCTTTATGAAGGGAATTCCATAGACGTTCTGCTCCCTTGCGCGCTAATGTATGCTCGATTTGTAGTGATCCACGCAGCTTAATAACCTCTTCTGGAGTGTAAGGACGTTCTATTCCCTTCCAACGGTTATCCTCTTTCCATTGCTTTCTAAGCTCTTCTACTTGCTGTTGTCTTTTTGTCATTAATCAACACACCTCTCTACAATTTTTTAATAATTAAAAATATGTCTTTTTTACTGTATCATAACAGTGTCTTTTCTTGTAATCTAATATATAACAGAATAGTTTATTCTGTATCGGTTTTTGGATAAGATACTTTTTTTCAAGGACGAACAAGAAATAAGGCAGACGAATGGTAAAAAAGAACTTGGAGGTGTATGAATGGAAATAACGAAAGACCAATTAAAGAGGTATAGCAATTTATTAGAAGAATGGATTCCTAAAGAGGCTTCCATTGCCATTGCCGTTAAAGACCAGTACATCTATTATTATGCCGGCGAGCATGACCTACAATTGCAGGAAGGACAGAAGGTTCAGCCAGGTAGCATTGCTGATTTAGTTTTTAAAAATGGCTGTCGAACAGAAGCTGTATTAGACGATAATTTGTTTCAAATTCCTTACTACGGAGTAGGCTATCCTATCGAGATTAATGGCGAAAATGCTGTATTAGTTGTTATACTCCCACCCAAGCATGCTGTTCCAAAGCAATCCCTGGTTCGATTTCTTACAGGAAAAAAAGAAGAAGAGTGGAAGCCTGTACCTATTGAAAAAATAGAATACCTGGAAAGCTTGCAAAAAAAGATTTGGTTTTATGCAGAGGGTGAGGCTTATAAAACCACTATCCCTTTAAAGGATCTTCAAAGAAAATTGCCTGATGATTTCATAAGAATACATCGTTCTTATATCGTTAATATCTCATTTATCGATCGAATCATTCGAGACTTTTCCTCCAATTTATTAGTTGTATTGACCGACGATACGGAATTGCCGATTAGCCAATCTTATATGGCTGAGGTGAGGGCTGTTTTAGGATTTTAAAAGAAGAGGTCATAAGCCTCTATCAATAGACATAAATAAAAGAGCTACCATTTTAGGGAAGCTCTTTTTAGGTTGCCAAATACCATTTGTTTTCTACAAACAACTTCTTTATTATAAAAAATAAGTAAACTATCGGAGGATAATCATGGAAATTCTAAATACGTATATAGCAGCCACGAACACGCATGACTTTGAACAGGTCCGTAAAGCATTGCACAACAATGCCATTTACTTTTTCTCCGATCAAACCTGTACTACTCATCAAGAGATACAGAATTACTTTGAAAACGCTTGGACGGTTGTAAAAAATGAAAACTATGAGGCTCGGAATGTCCATTGGCTCCATCAAGATGAAGACTCAGCGACATGTATCTATACCTATTTTTATGAAGGGTACGTGAATGGTGAGTATGTTAATGGAGAAGGCAGAGCTACAAATGTATTCGTAAAGAATGAAGGAGATTGGAAACTCATTCATGAGCATTTAAGTGACCAACTATAATAAGAAAGGAGAAATTTGATTGATGAACACGTTTATTGCAATTATCCCTTTAATTCTTTTCTTTGCATTCTGGTGTTTTGTTATTTGGTTTATCATTACATTAGTTCTTTCGAATAAAGAGCGTAATGAATTATTAAGAGAGATTTCTAGAAAGCTCGATAACCTACCCCATTCTAACAAGGCAGAATAAAAAAGAGAGGGTAATTAATCCCTCTCTCCAGGCTTTGGTAATGGTAGTGTATTTTCTTCCACATGGCTTTCTGAGCCTTCCATTGCATCTGTATCATATACATGTAATTGATATGTGAAAGTATCATCGTTGTTCACCTTTATAGACATAACCTCTTCTTTGTTAGTTAAATCTGTAATAATTGGCTTCACTTCATTCCTCTCTACGTCTAACACATACAGCTTGCCACCAGCAGTCACCATTCCGTAGGCATAGCCAATAATAACAAACAGACGGCTTTCATCAATCCAAGCTACTTCCTTCGGTGTATATTGCCTGTAAGGTTCTTCCTCCAGTAATTTAAAGATAAATGAATCCTTTGTATTCCTGTTTTCGATAACTAAAGCACCGATTCCTTCTTCTCCCGCCTGTTCTCCACGACCTTCTATTGTGGCACGATATGTACCATTGGGTGAAGGAACCCATGGGGAGTGGAAACTCGGTTTGTAATTAGATACTATAGTTTTCTCAAATGTTTCGGGAGTTGCTTTTTTTCTAACATCTTCAGACTCTGTTGCATACACAAATTCTTTTATTTCCTCTGTTACCCCAATAATATAATCGCCTTTTTCTTCATCCCAGTATTCAGATACCCCTTTTATATATCCATATCCAGGAGCATAATAGCTTCTAGCTCGATACGCATCCGCACTTGTCTCTACAACCATCACATTGTTCAAGGTACCTAAAGGAGTTGCAATCTCTTCTTCTAAGGAAACAATAACCCCTTCACCAAGGGTACCTCCATACCCATATGGATCTCCCACTTCAAATGGAGCTTCTAGTATCAGCTCTATGGTAGGCAAGGACTCTAACTCTTTGAATGTCATATTCGTTGGCGAGACGCCCTCCAGCATTTCTCTGTAAACGAGCACTACCTTATTGTCCTTAATCCGATAAATGTTTTCGAACGCTGCCCCTGTATTACTCACTATTTGCTGAACATAATCTACGTTGAGCCAAGTTGTTTCAATAGTAGAACCGCTATCCTCATAACCACCATCAAAAGTAGACTTGCTATTGGCCGGAAAATATTCTTTTAATAGCAATGTAAGATCTTCTTCATGATTTGGTTCTTCCAAGGGAGGGACCACAGTGGTTGGCGGTTCCTCTGCAGGTTGGAACGGCTTTTCTTGGAGAAGGTTTGGGACTAGTAGGAAGCAAGCAACAGCTATCAAACCTATAAAAGCTGCTATAGCTGTATAGCTAGCCAAACGCTCCGACTTTCTTTTTATGTGGGTCCCTTTTTTCTTTTGAATCTGCTCCTTCACTCTATCACCACGTTCGGAGGTGTTCCCTATTTTCAACAGCAGCTGTTGTTTAATATCATTCATTTACAAGCACCTCCCATTCCCCATCCTTTAGTTTTTCCTTCAATAGTGACCTAGCTTTTCTGAGCCTTGTCTTTACGGTACTATCTGAAATGATTAACAGCTGAGAAACCTCCAGGACTGATAACTCTTCAAAATAATAGTGTATGATCACTTCACGATATTTCAATGGGAGCTCTAGCACTGCTTCTGCCAGTTCTAATTTTTCATCACTTTCTATCATGACATTTCGAGACCTTTTAGTTGGTGATTTAAATGAATTAGTTAATGTATGAGTTCGATATCGCCAGCTCTTCAAATAATCCTTACATCTGTTAATGGTTATTCGTGCAAGGTATGTCTTCAAAGATGCTCGTTCTTCAAACTGCTCGAATTTCTGATAGAAGGTCAAAAAAACCTCTTGAACAATATCCTCTGCTGCAGGCCACTCCTTTACATATAAGTAAGCAAGCTTAAGCAGATAATCCATATTCTCCTGCATTACCTGCTGAAACCTCTGTTCTTCTAAATAACTGTCCAAATCCCATCCCCCTTCCAATCCCTTTTAATAATAGACGAGGCACCTGTACTGCACGTTTTAAAAACAGACATATTAATAAAAGCTGCTTCGACTCTTGCTCGAAACAGCGTGTTAATTTAAAAACAGTATTTCCTTTGTATATCGGTTAAAGATTACAACAATTTCATTGGAATCCTGAATAACATTCATACGATAATTCTCTTTACCTGTCTCCGCTTGAGGTATAGTAGTTAGAAAACTATCTTGGACCTCTACGTCATACTCCCTCGCTACTATTTGCTTTGCTTCTTCATACGTATAATTAGGCTTAACTATTTCATACATCAAAGTAATACAAACAATACCTAATAAGCACAATCCTGTCGTTTTAAAGAATTTTTCTCTTTCATCCATCCAAATAATATAAATTTGAACATACGATAATAAAATTAACGGAATGTAAATGGATAAAAAGTGTAGAGTTGGATCAATCCTTAAATATTTGCTGGAATCATAAAAGAAGTAAAGAAAGAAAGCAATGGACGCTATAAAATAAATAATAGACACAATTATTTCCTTCATCTTTTCAACTCCTCTTCCAGATTTCTATTTAGCAGAATTAGCATTACTTTTTTATATTATTCAACAAGTTGTTCTCTTTTACCTTTCAACCAAATTTGGAAAGCTTCACAAGAAAAGCGCAAGCGCCTGTCACTGCCCCGACAGGCAAATGGGAAAATGCGAGGAGGCAGTTCCTCAGCCACCGTAGTATTTTTCCATTTGACCCCGAGGGGCAAGGCGGTGGAGCTAGACATCAATTTATCCACAGGTTCAGAATTTTTAATTTCCTAAACTAAAATAAAAACAGCCTCTAAAAGAGACTGTCTTTCTAAATTATGCCTTTAGCGTAATCTTATTAAATTTAAACAATAAGGTCATACTAACATTCAATATAAAATGGACAATAATAGGCACCAATAAATTATCTGTATAAAAATAACACCAGCCAAAAACTAGGCTCGGAACTGTGATATTAAGGAGCATCAACGGTTTTTTATAGTACTGGACGTGAAATGCCACAAATAAAAAAGAAGTTAGTAAAATGGCGAGCCATCGATGATCGACGATTATAAATAAAACATTTTGTATAATTCCTCGAAAAAGTAATTCTTCAAAAAGAGCAGCCAGCAACATAAACGAGATAATTTCTAAAACTGAACTATCTTGATAACTTTTATTCATTTCATCTATGTACTTTTCCGGGGTTAGATAAGTCAGTAGGACTCCGAATAGAGTTAAACTAATCGAAGCCAAGATGATGACCAATATTATTTTTGAAGCTTCGTTAAAGGCTAAGACAGCGCCATATGCCAAATAGCCTTCTAGTAGCATAAAAAAGAGAATAGCACTACAAAATAAATTTAAGCCGATATAAGCTGGAATCATACTCTTTAAATTCATTTTATTTATTTGTCCTTTCCTCACTTGAGCTTGTTTGGTTTGGTTGCTTTACTACCCAAAGTTAAAATGACGATACTTCCAAGCAACAAACCAATTCCTATCCACGATGTAAACCCTAAAATTTCTCCCACTACCACTACACCAAGCAGTGCAGCTGTAGTTGGCTCTGCTAGCGATAGTGTCAATGCAGAGGATGCTGGTATCTTCCGAAGACCCCACCCATACAAAACATATGCCACACTCGTTGTAGCCAAGCCTAAATAGACGATGATTCCCACGTTACCTGGATCAGCTAGCCAGCTTATGTCATAGATAAAGAAAAATGGCGTTAACAGCAACGCACTTAGTGAGAATGTCACTGCCACTACAGGGATGGCTTCTTCTTTTTGTAAAAGGGACTTGCTCGTAAGCGTATAAAAAGCAAATATAAGCCCGGCAACTAGTGAATATAAAATACCTACCGGATCGATTGTTACTTCACCCTTCGTCAAAAATAAAAACAGACAGCCAACAATTGCTAGCCCAGTAGAGAGCCCCCACACTTTTGTAGGTTTCATTTTTAAGAAAATCCATTCAACCACGCCAGAAAAAACAGGCGCGCTTCCGATAGCAACTACACTGGCAATGGCAACACCGGTTAATCGAACGGATGAAAAAAACAAAAGCTGAAACAAGGATATGCAAATAGCAGCATATAATGTCTGTTTCCAAGGCCAAGTATGAAGCTTTATTTTTTTTAGTAAAATCATAATGATTAATAGGGGAATGCCTCCGGTTGCCGATCGTCCAGCGCTAATAATAAAGGGATGGGCATTATCTGGTAAAAATGTTTGGGCCGTTCCTGTCGTTCCCCAAAACATCGCTCCCAGTAATACGAATATGTATGGTATAACAGCCACTCTTTTCATCCTTTCTACTACAACTATTTTCTATGTGAGGACATTGAGTTACCTCCTTGTCTCCATTATACTAATAAATACGTAGGAGGGATTTGTACCATGTACATGACAGTAGAAGAAACAGCTGACTTCTTGTCGATGCCACTTGAACAAGTCAAAAGGTATATCGCCGATAAAAAGATACGTGCTGTCTTTGACGGAGAGCAGTATGTTGTCAATAGTGCACAGTTCGAAACCCATTTAGAGCAAGTGGAAGAATTAAAACGTCAAATTGATGAGTGGCGCAATACTCCAATTCCAGAGGACATTGATGTAAAGGACGAGGACTAGCCAATCCAATTTATGCATATCAGACAAAAAGGACTTTTTCCGAAGGGAAATTGTCCTTTTTGATTTTATATTGTAATAAAAAAGCCTGCTCTCTTACCGATAATCTCTGCGTAGTCCTCAACCATCACACTAGCAGTAGGATACATCCCCGCTCCAGGACCTACTAGTGTAAGTGTCCCAATATAGTTAGTATCAAGAGAAACAGCATTATTTACTCCTTCGATTGCATACAACGGATGATCTGCTCCTACCAGCTGAGGCCCTACTGATGCATATAACTCTCCATTTTCATCCTGTTCAATTTCTGCTACATGACGATAACGAAGACCTTTGTCCTTAGCTTCACGTACATCCTCTAATGTAATTTCATCGATTCCTACTACACGTACATCGTCCCAATCTGGCTGTTTTCCAAATGCCAATGCGCTTAAGATCATTAGCTTGCGAAATGCATCCTGACCAGATATATCGTTGTAAGGATCAGCCTCTGCATATCCAAGCAGCTGTGCTTCTTTTAAGGCACTCTCAAATGGCGAATCCTCTATACGCATTTGCGTCAAAATATAGTTGGATGTTCCATTCAATATTCCTTGAATTTTCTTTACAGAGTTCACTTGAAGCAGGTTTTTTAGAGTCTTGATAATTGGCACCCCACCAGCTGTAGTAGCCTCATAGCCTACAAATACACCTCGTGATTTTGCGCGCTCCTGTAAGGGAATACTATATTTAGAGAACATGACTTTATTTGCAGTAATCACGTGACAGCCTTTGTCAATCGCTCTGCATAAATAGCTATATGCGGGCTCTTCGTTGACAATTGCCTCAAAAACTACCTGGAGTCCAGGAATATTCTCAATATCCTCAAAGTCGTCTGTTACCAAAACTCCTGGAGTTTCAGGTCTTTCTTTTGCTAAATTATTTATCAGGATTGCACAAATCTCAATATCCAACCCTAATGATTTTTTTAAGTCTTCTCTTTTTTCATTTACGATGTGATAAATCCCTTGGCCGACTGTTCCAAACCCTAAAATCGCTGCTTTTATTTTTGCCATGCTGTCTCCTCCAAAATGAATCTGTACAATTGAATATAAATAATCGCACTTGTGTAATATTTCAATAAATTTATTGACTATTTTACATATTGTAGACTATTTTTATTCATTATACAATAGGATTCTATCTAGAGAGGACATTTGTTTTTCTCAAAAGTACTTTTTCGAGTGCATTTTGTAAGTCTTCAACAGCCTCCAAGCCAACAGACAAGCGGATTAGATCCTCTGTAACACCTGTTTTTACTAAATCCTCTGGAGTAAGCTGTTGGTGAGTAGTAGAAGCTGGGTGGATAATTAAGGATTTTGCGTCTCCTACATTAGCAACATGAGACCAAATTTCAATATTATCAATAATTTGTCTACCTGCTTCTCTGCCTCCCTTCACTCCAAATGTCAGAATAGAACCGAAGCCATTTTTTAAATACTTTTTAGCCAGCTCGTGCGTTGGATGGTTTTCAAGCCCTAAGTAGTTAACCCATGACACTTCCTCATTTGCATTTAAGTACTCTGCAATCTTCTGTGCATTTTCGTTATGTTTTGGCACTCTTAAGTGAAGTGTTTCTAGTCCTTGAAGAAAGGAAAATGCTGCCTCTGGGCTAAGAGTAGGACCAAAATCCCGAAGCAACTGAACTCTTAGCTTAATTGCAAATGCCACATTTGGTACGTCGATTCCATAACGTAGCCCATGATAAGTAACATCAGGCTCTGTAAATCCTGGAAATTTATCGGAGTTCCAATTGAAATTCCCTCCATCTACTACTACACCACCAATTGTTGTCCCATGTCCTCCAATCCACTTCGTTGCAGAATGTATAACAATGTTAGCTCCATACTCTATAGGATTTGAACCAAAAGGTGTAGCAAATGTGTTATCTACTAATAATGGAACTCCTACTTCATTTGAAATCTTTGAAACAGCTTCTACGTCTAGAACATTTAAGCTTGGATTTCCAATGATTTCTGCAAAGAAGCCTTTCGTTTTGTCTGTAACAGCTTTACGGAAATTTTCTGGGTCAGAGGAATCTACGAATTTTACTGTAATCCCATAACGTGGGAGTGTATGTGCAAATAGATTAAAAGTTCCTCCGTATAAATTTTCAGCAGCTATAATTTCATCTCCAGTTCCAGCAATGTTCAAAATAGAAAATGCTATGGCTGCTGCTCCTGAGGAAAGTGCTACTGCTGCTGTTCCTCCTTCCAGTAATGCAATTCTTTGTTCAAAAACATCTACTGTTGGGTTTGTGATTCTGGAATAGATATTACCAGTCTCTTTCAAGGCAAATAGATTTTGTGCATGCTCTGTGTTTTGAAATACATATGAGGTTGTTTTGTAAATAGGTACTGCTCTAGATCCTGTCACTGGATCAGGCGTTTGTCCACCGTGTAATAGAAGTGTTTCTTTTTGAAGATTAGTCATTTGAATTCCTCCGATTTAGTAGATTAGATGGATGCTGGAGGCCAGAGAGGATTATAGAACTGACAACTATAAAAACCCCTCTTCAATTAAGAAGAGGGGTCAAATTGATGACATGTTCCTCCTCTTATCTTCCAAATTCTATTAAAGAATTTGTAGGATTTAGCACCTTTCCAAGTTATAGAACTTGGTGGTTGCCGGACTTCTTAGGGCCTATTCCCTCAGTCACTCTTGATAAGAGTATTTGATTAGTATTCCATCTTGTTACACAGTATAAGTCTCCATATATTTAGATGTCAAGTCATTTTATAAAAATTCTGAAACTTCTTCTTTTTTTAATCGTTTAATATAATAGATAGAATAATTTTATAAGGGGTGTCATAGAATGATTGTTTGGATTGTTAGCATTCTCCTAACAGGCTACATTATTGGTTCGCTACATGGATCTAAACTCGCTCAATGGATGAGTGGAGTTAATATAAAAAAAGAAGGTCTAAATAATTCCGGAGCATCCAATGCTACTGTCGTACTTGGCTGGAAGTATGGTGTTTTAGTGGGAGTCATAGATATATTAAAGGGTGCCATTATGATTATTGGCGTACGTGTACTTTCTGAGCAGTGGAGCTTGTTTAGTTCATCAGAGCTGGATCTACTTCTTTATCTAGCTGGTGCCGCGGTTATTTTAGGACACAACTTTCCAGTTTTCACAAAATTTAAAGGTGGGAAAGGCACAGCCTCCATTATCGGGGTTTTACTTGCATTACATTGGCCGGTCGGACTGGCTGGATTGCTTATATTAATCTGCGTTACACTTTTAACAGATTATTTGTTGATTGGGGTTTTGTTTTTTTACCTCATATTTTTAGGAGCCTCTGTCTGGACAGCAGATGGAACAGGGCCAATCTTAATAGCAGGCTTCCTATTTTTAATGGCTTCCTTCTTACACATAGAGAATGTCCAACGATTAATACGGAACGAAGAAACAAAAATTTCCTCTGTTATAAAGAAAAAGAAGCCTTCGGTTTAAAGGAAAAGAGTGAGTTAAATGAGCAAAAAAAAGAGGTGGATTGTGGTCATTCCATTCATAATAATCGCATCGAGCGGATTAGGTATGTGGATGCTTACAAGTAAATGGCTCGAGGATGGGTTAAAGCCTAAGGCCGACGGTTCCAATGAGTATGCCATTGTGTTAGGGGCCAAGGTCAAAAAAGGGCACATCCCTTCTCTAGCACTTCTTTATCGTTTGGAAGCAGCACTAGATTATGCTGAAAAATACCCATCTGTAAAACTTGTTGTTACTGGAGGACAGGGACAAGATGAGGATATAGAAGAAGCTATAGTCATGAAGAACTATCTCGTAGAGAATGGAATTATGGAGAGTCGAATCATAGTAGAAGATCAATCTACCTCTACGTATGAAAACCTTTTATACTCTCAACAGCTTCTCCCTGACAGCGTTACCTCTGTCACAATTATTACGAGTGATTTCCATTTACAGCGAGCAAAAATTATAGCTGAGGGAATAGGATGGGACGCAGACGTGGTAGCAGCTAGGACACCACAAATTTCAGAGGCAAAACTACGTTTGCGCGAAAGAGCGGCCTTGCTAAAAACCTTTGTCTCCGGAGAATAACAAGGGAGGGATAAAAAAAGAAGAGTAGCTTTGCTACCCCCTTCTTTCTCCCTCCCCCAGCTCGCTCATTTGCGAATTATAGGAAAGTTATTAACCCTCGACCAGTGCATAATATTTCAGAAGTTTACCTTCTAATTCAACGAGTAAAATAGGGCCTTCTTTTTCTATAGTAGAAAAAATATTTGAACCCACAGGGAGCTTATTCGACATTTCATCTTCAAAGTCTGTGTCTGAATCATTTCTTATTTTTATTTCCCCTACTTGCTCGCCTTTTGTTAAAGTTAGTTCCTCAACCCAGTCAATTTTAGTCTTATAAATCACACCATCGAGTTGAAAAATATCGGCTTCAGGGTCTAATGTTAAAACCTCTTCCGCATCAGGATTTTTAGTTTCATGAACTTCTATTTTTTCTGTGTTCAATGAATTAGAACATCCAACAGCAGTTAATAAAACGAAAATGATCAAACCCCAAAATAATGCAAGTTGTCTCACGTTATCCCCTCCTTACATTGTTAGACGGACAAGGGTGGAATAAGTTACCTTTCAATACTTTTATATATGGTCTTTATACTTTTCTAATTATGAATTGGATTCAATTCCCTTCTTCCTCATCCTTTTAACCAATAAGCACTACCATCATCTTCTCTATCTAAAAACCCGTACTCTACTAAATAGCGTCTGAGGGTTACATAGTCATCGTATATGCTTTTTAGAATTTCATTTATTTCTTTCTCGCTATACTGCTTTTCCTTGTCAAATTGCTTAATAATTACTCGTAGTGTTGCAAGCTTTTGTTTTTCCTTTTTCGGAAACTTAATCATCCGACCACTTATTCCCTCTGGGAAGAATTTTTTCTCTACTTCTGCTTGTTCATCAGCTGTTATATTATAACGATCGTCTACCATCGTAGCGTTTTTATGAATTGGCAGGAAATTAGGGGCATGTCTGTCCTTTTCCTTCAACAGCTCCATCATTGTCAAAAATATCTTTGCTTGGCGTTCCTTTTCCTTCAAGACAAATCGATGATTTCGAATAGTCGAGGCACTCCCTATCTCTAACTCCTTTTGAATTTCTAAGTCACTTCTCCCTTCATAAAACAGTTGCAATAAGCTATTTTGATGGTCCGTCAAGCCAGTTAGCTTTTTGTTTAAGCCAATTAAATGATCAAATACAGAGTTATGTTGTTTCTCTATATGAAGCTTCATAAATCGCTCCGATTCATACAAAACATTATTTTCAGGATATATTAAGCCCTTTTCAACTTTCTCCCCACATAATAAACATTGATAGCATTCCTTTTCCTCCACATACCCTTTTTTCATCTCTTCCATAGATGCGTCCAAAAAGTTTTCAATTACTCTCATAACAAACATAACTCCTTTTCGTTTGTAAATATACAAACATTTTATATTAATATCTATTTTAAATCAAATTAAATAATACTGTTGCAATTTTTCTGAAAATAATAAACAATTAAAAGGAAGGATTACAAGAAAATAGGGGGAAATACATTGGTTACATTCAAAGAATACGAATACAAAAGACCAGATTTGCAAGAAATGAAGACAGCTTTTCATAGTTTATTAGATAAAATGAAGGAAGCTACTTCTGTAGAGGAGCAAAATTCAATAATTGAAGAGATTAACTCGATTCGCAACAACTTCTCTACTCAAGCAAACCTTGTTTATATCCGAGCTTCTATCGATACAAACGATGAATTTTATCAAAAGGAACGCGATTTTTTAGATGAAATCAGTCCCGAGGTAGATGAGCTTGTCACAGAATACTACAAGGTTCTTGTAGCTTCCCCATACCGCAATGAGCTAGAAAAAAAGTGGGGCAACCAATTATTTGATTTGGCAGACTTTCAGATTAAAGGATTCTCTTCAGAGTTGATCGGCTTAATGCAAAAGGAAAACAAACTAACCTCTGACTACTCTAAGCTTGTTGCATCTGCAGAAGTAGAGTTCGAGGGAGAAAAATATACACTAGCACAGCTTGGAAAGTTTACAGAGTCTACAGACCGCGAAATAAGAAAGAAAGCTAGAGAAGCTTCTATTGGGTTTTTCCAAGAAAATGAAGCCAAATTTGATGACATCTATGATCAACTTGTTAAGCTACGTCATGAGATGGCAACTACTCTTGGCTACAAAAACTTTGTAGAGCTTGGTTATATTCGGATGAACAGAATCGACTATAATGCGGAGATGGTAAAAAAATTCCGTGACCAGGTTCGTGATTATATAGTTCCTCTTGCCAATAAGCTACACGAAAGACAGGCTAAACGCATTGGTGTAGAGAAGCTTAAATTTTATGATGAACCACTTAACTTTTTAACTGGAAATGCAACTCCACAAGGTTCTCCTCAATGGATTATCGACAATGGAAAGAAAATGTATGAGGAGCTTTCTCCAGAAACAGCGGAATTCTTCCAGTTTATGATTGACCGGGACCTAATGGATTTAGAAGCTAAAAAAGGAAAAGAAGCTGGAGGATATTGTACATTTATCGATGACTATGAATCTCCTTATATTTTCTCTAATTTCAATGGAACATCTGGAGATATTGATGTGTTAACTCATGAAGCAGGTCATGCTTTTCAGGTTTATACAAGTAGAAATATCGGGATACCGGAATATATCTGGCCAACGTTTGAATCCTGCGAGATCCACTCGATGAGTATGGAATTTTTCACTTGGCCATGGATGGAGCTTTTCTTCAAGGACCAAACAGAGAAATATAAATTTGCCCATCTAAGTAGTGGTCTTCTGTTCCTTCCTTACGGCGTGGCAGTAGACGAATTCCAGCACATTGTATATGAAAATCCAGAAATGACACCAGCAGAAAGAAAAGCAGCATGGAGAAAAATTGAGCAAACGTACCTCCCTCATCGTGATTATGATGGAAACAGTTATTATGAGGCTGGTGGCTTCTGGCAGCGCCAAGGACATATATATGCAAGTCCTTTCTATTACATCGATTATACGTTGGCACAGATTTGTGCATTCCAATTTTGGAAGCGTTCAAGAGAGGATCGTGACTCTGCATGGAAGGATTACTTACACCTTTGTAAACTTGGGGGCTCTATGTCCTTCACTAAGCTTGTAAAAGAAGCTAACCTCATTTCTCCTTTTGAGGAAGGATGCGTCGAATCTGTAATTGGTACAATTGAGGATTACTTAAACAGCGTAGATGATGCGGCTCTTTAAAAAGGCAAGCTGAGTTACGCTAACTATACAAACATTTATAGAGGATGGTCGTGATTTTCGTCACGGCTATCCTCATTTTGGGTATTAGCCTTTTTGTATTTGTTAGAATCTTTTAGATAATGCGCTCATACAATAGCAGGTAATTCATAGAAGATAACGAATGTAAGTATAAAGGGGTGTTATTATGTCAAGTAAAATATTAGCAATTACAATTGCGATTATGGGAATTATTTATATATTTTTGATACCTCATGATCCGGTTGGTATTAAAATAATGTTCAAACTTATTCCTATGCTGCTTATTATTCTTTTTGCAAGTGTTCAACCACCTGGTTTACCCAAGAGCTACAAGACACTTATCATATTAGGATTATTTATATGTATGCTAGCAGACGGACTAATTTATTGGTTTATTATTGGTCTCATCACATTTTTAATAGGACATATCGTTTATATTTTTGCGTTCAGAAGAATAAAGAAAAACACAATCCCTAAGTGGGCAGCAGCTTTGTTACTTCTTTATGGGCTTATTATGATTATTTGGATTGCAGGCACCTTATGGACTGAAGGAGAATTTGTTTTAGTAGTTGCTGTTGTTCTGTATATAGGTGTTATTTTAACTATGGGCTGGCATGCATTACAGACAGGTAATAGGTTCGCCATAATTGGTGCCATCTTATTTATATTCTCTGATTCCATCCTAGCGATTAATAAGTTTATAGTAGCTATCCCTTATGAGCATGCACTTGTAATGCTCTCCTACTATGGTGCACAATTTCTCTTCTCATACAGTATATTTTCGCATTATTCCTCAACACGGAATAATCTGTTAAAATAAATATATGCTTTGCATATTGGAGGAGATTTTATCATGAAAGAAATTCTTATCGATCGATTAACTAGATACGCTAAAATAGATACACAATCCAATGCCGCTAGCTCTTCTTGTCCTTCTACTGAAGGTCAGTGGGACTTACTTCATTTATTGGAGAAGGAATTAGCAGAACTTGGGATGGAAGAGATCACATTAGATGATAATGGATACTTGTTTGCCTCTCTACCAGCTAACACAAATAAGGAAGTACCTACAATCGGCTTTTTGGCACATGTGGATACAGCAACAGATTACACAGGAAAAAATGTAAATCCTCAGCTAATTGAAAGCTATGACGGACGAGACATTCAACTGAATAAGAATACTGTTATGTCAATTGCAGACTTCCCTGAATTAACAAAGTACGTTGGTCAAACACTAATGACTACAGATGGATCGACCTTATTAGGAGCTGACAACAAAGCAGGTATAGCTATTATCATGACTGCTATGGAATACTTCCTTCAAAACCCCGAAGTAAAACACGGGAAAATTCGTGTGGCCTTTACGCCTGACGAGGAAATAGGTCGCGGACCACATAAATTTGATGTAGAAACATTCGGAGCTAAATACGCGTACACAATGGACGGAGGTCCACTTGGAGAACTGCAATATGAGAGCTTTAACGCTGCTAGTGTTAAAGTTACTACCCATGGGAAAAGTGTACATCCTGGCTCTGCTAAAGGAAAAATGGTGAACTCCATTACGATGGCAACTAAATTCCAATCCCATATGCCTGTGGATGAAGTTCCAGAAAAAACTAGTGGGGACGAAGGTTTTATTCACTTGATGTCCTTCAACGGGGATGTAGAAAAATCAGAGCTAGGCTACATTATTCGTGATCACGACCGCCAAAAATTCGAAGCTAAAAAACAACTGTTTCTAGATGTTGCAGAAAAATTTAAAGCTGAATACGGAGAACACGCAATCGTGGTGGATGTAAGAGATCAATATTATAATATGGGTGAAAAAATTACACCTGTTATGGAAATTGTAGATATTGCTAAGGATGTTATGATTTCCTTAGACATAGAACCATTAATTATCCCTATCCGTGGCGGGACAGATGGCTCTCAGCTTTCCTTCATGGGTATGCCAACACCAAACATCTTTACAGGTGGAGAAAACTATCATGGGAAATATGAGTATATCTCTATAAATGCAATGGAAAAAGCTACAGAAGTAATGAAAGGGATTATTCAAACCTTTGAAAATAAAGCATAACTAAGCTATAGATAAAAGAGACACTTGCCATATTTAGCGAGTGTCTCTTTTACCGTTTTAGCATATCTTATTACACTGTAGCTTCTGTTACTGGATTTCTTTCTGCAATGTAGCGAGATACATGCTTGTAGCTGACAGCAAATACGATAAATGTCAGTACAAGGAATGCCACTAAGCAAATTAGAAGTACAAAACCATTTGCCAGCATAAACCCTGGATCTCCTAAAGAAATAACGGATTTAAGCCCTGCATTAGAATACGTTAGCGGTAAGAATTTACTAAGCGCTTGTAAGTTCTCCGGTAACATAGGTATTGGTAGGTTCGAGCCTGTTGTAGATAATTGAAGAACGATGAATGCAAGAGCAATAAATCGACCAATATTACCTCCTAATGCTATCAAGAAGAATACAATAGACATAAACGCTAGACTTACAAAAACAGTAAACAGTATAAATAATCCCGCATTAGTAACCTGAAGTTTCAAGAAGAATAATGAAAATAAAGATACTAATAAACCTTGAGCAACTGCAAATAATGAAAGCTGCATAAGTTTACTTGCATACCAGCTAAATAATGAACCTGGCAAAGTAACTGGTCTTTTGAAATCAACGATAAAAGATAAGATTAAAATTCCAACAAATAAAGCTAAAGAAATAATATATGGGGCTGTAGAATCACGGTAATAATTATAGCTGTTCACCGTCTCCCCCTTAAAACTAACCGGATTAGAGAATTTAGCTATATTAGCTTCACTCACCTGAATACCATTTACTTGTTCCGCTCCACCTGCTAAGCCAGTTTGAAGCTCTTGGCTTCCAGATTGCAATTGATTTGCACCATCGTTTAGTGATGTTACCCCTAAAGTCATTGTCTCCCAACCAACTGCAACAGTTTGGTTACCATCACTAATTTGTGTAAGCCCTGCCTTTAAATCAGTAACTGCATTGCCAATCTTCGTCCATGAACTTGCAACAGTGGCATTCCCATTAGCCACTTGATTTGCCCCTGTTTTAAGTCGATTGATCCCAGCATTAGCTGCCGTTTGTCCTTCTACCAGTTGATTGATCCCAGCATTCAGCTGCTTAGACCCTGTGGTAAGCTGAGTCGCTCCAGCAACTAAAGCGTCAGCACCCTGCTTTAATGGTTGAACTTGCTGATCAAATTGAGTGAGACCTTTTGAAATTGCATCACTTGTACCTACAAGCGTCATAAATTCCACATCTTTTGCAAGCTCAGGATGTTTTGCTAAATAACCCTTCAAGCCTTCCGTAAGATTTTGAGATCCTCCTGAAAGCGTTTTCGTAGATTCTGTCACTTTAGCAATTCCACCTGCTAACTGCTCTGCCCCTGGTTTCAACTGTTTTTCTAAGCCTGCAGATAATGTGGAACTGCCTGTGTTAACAGTCTTTAAACCATTCAATACCTGGTCAGATCCAGCTTTTAGAGAATCTAAGCCTTGCACAACCTCTTTTGATCCTGCAGCCAGCTTTTTAATGTCATTCTCTCCGCTTTTAATCGAGCTAAGTAATTGGCTAGCTCCATCCTCAGCAGTTTTAGCTCCAACTGCAAGCTTCTGAACATCTCCTGATTTTTCGTTTAAAGATTGTAGCAGTTGACTTGTACCTGCCGAAAGACTTGTTGTACCCTCATACAATTTGTTAGAACCATCAGCACCGGAAGCAAATCCATTAGAAATATCACCAAATCGTGCAAATAATGTTTTGGTGTAGGTTTCCGTAATTTTGTTTCCTAGCTGTTCACGAATTTTTTCTGTAGCACTTTTCGTCACCTGTGAAGCCATGAAGTTCAAGCCTTCATTTTGTGTATAAATTATTTCTGCTACCTGTGGATTAGCATCTAGCACGGTTGTTACCTTGCTAGAAAAGTCCTCTGGAATCTCAATCGTCATATAATACTTCTGACTCTTGAGTCCTTTTTCGGCTTCCTCTTTCGAAACAAAATCCCATCCTAAGGCTGGATTTTGCTTCAAATCTGCCACTAAATCATTCCCCACATTTATTGGGGCTCCCCCTGATTCAGCACCTGCATCATTATTAACAAACGCTACAGGTAAATTATCTAGATTGTCATACGGATCCCATGTAGCAGATAACAAAACTGCTGCATAGACAATTGGAATTAGCAAAACTCCAATGAGTGAAAATAATACCCCTTTTTTCTCTGTTAGCTTGGATAATTCCACGCCCAACAATTTGAACGCACCCATACATAACCCCCTATTTTAAATTAAAAAAATGTAGAAACAAAAAATGAATGAGTATTCATTTTTATTCCTACATTAATTATATTTTAAATTTTTAGATTTTTCATTATTTTTGTTAAATAGTAATATTAGACAAAAATTATCAAAATTTCACTGTTTAACAATATACTGATCCAAAGCACGGCTTACACTCTCTACAAAATTACCGCCAGCTCCCCAATCAAAACGCATAAATGCTCCTGCCCCACCACCAGAGGCTACTGCATGAACCTTGGTAAATTCCTCCAAATTGTCTAATGTAATAGTTAAAGATGCTCTATTACTTGTTCGATAATAGAATTTTTCTATTACACAAACAACTATCTCTTGGTCTCCTACAGAGCGCTTATATACGTCTAACACCTTACCAGATATAGATCCTGTGACAATTGATTGTTCTATTACCTTTAATGCCTCAATAGGTGTAATATCCACATAAAAATCTCGCACGTCTTTCATAATAACCGCCCCCTTTCTAACTTCTACGGTGCGGAAGTTAAAAAGTTCCATGTCACAAGGCATTATTACATGATTAATAATTGGTACAACGCAAGATTCTTAAACGATTTTACCTTATGCTATATGCTCTTTTTTGCATGGGAGCACATCTGATGCATGTCCCAATTGATTGGATGTACAGAGAAGATAATTCCCATTTAGAATGGCCGCCGAAGTCTCAATAAATACATGTGATAAATTTGTAAATCCTTATTTTTGTATATTATTAATAATGCTTGATAAATTACACATAATAATTTCATACTATCAATTATTTAATTTTTTCTATTTTAAATTTTCCACGATTATTTCTTTTTAAACTTATATAAAAATATAGGTTCGTCCACCAAATATTCCTATTCCAATACCTGTAGGCTGTTCTCCGTTACAGCGGACGCTCTCTATTTATTGATAGTTACCTCGTAGCCTTGTTTTATCTCATAAAAAAGCGGCATCCATGCGGATGCCGCTTTACAAGGGACGAACTTAACGTTGAGGGGGTTAAGTCGTAATAAATACTCAGCTGTACTTTGGAGAAAAGTTGCTGGTAAGAACCTTCTCTATTGAGTAAGCTCTATACGATAATGATAATCATTTTCAATTAGTATGTCAACCATTTTTATTAATGTAATTTTTTACTTACCCAAGTTAAGTTTTACTTACTAATTGTTTTGGCAGTCGATTAATGGGGTGAATGCTTCTTTCTTTCCCATAGAAAGCGTTCGCCAGTGAGGAAATCGAAGTTACACACCTTTGAATAGAGGTTTGTTCGTTGTACTCCCCTTCTACTCGTTTGCTAATAACTTTATTGTAAAACTAAAATGCATATTCCTTTTAGCTTCGGGAATAGCTAATAACAATCCCCAAAAAAAAGGAGTGAGAAAGAATGGATCGAAAAATAGACAAACAAGTGGAAGTAGCATTAGAAAGCTTCAGTACAGACGAAAAAAATAATATCCTAAAAAGCTTTACTACATTTAAGGATTATCTAGCTGACAAAGTTAAAATGGGTGAAAAAATGGGTCTAAGTGATGAGACCCTTGCAAAAGCAACCGAGAAAGTCGCAGGTTATCTTGCAGCGCACGAAGAACCTAGAAACCGTGAAGAACATCTTTTACAGCAACTATGGAAAACTGCTGACAAAGATGAGAAGCAAGCACTTAGCCAAATGCTTTTAAAACTTACGAAACATGAAGGATAAACGAGAAGAGGCAGATGGTCGTTTGTTAGACAATCCTGATAGGGTTAAGACGACTAAAGTCAGCCTGTTCGATATGCATGAGGATATGCAAACTGTTGATGCAATTTCTGTAGAGGATTTGAACATTCAAGTTCAAGACGAAAGAGATCATACCCACACGAAAAACCGTTCTTCTAGCGAAGAACGATTTCCTCCTAGATAATGTTTCTTCAACCTAGAAATAAAAAAGAATGCTCCTTTCCCCTTGGAGCATTCTTTTTATATTAAAGAGGGGTAGCCCTAATCAATTTAGCTTGAACCAAACGACGTCTAATAACCACTCCTACTAATGCTGCAACTATAGATTTTACTAAATCGGGAATAAGAAAAATTAACATTCCACCCTTGAAGGCTCCCTCCCATGAAATACCGGAAACCATTTTTAGCCAAACCATACCGATAGATAGAATAATGACTACACTGAGCATATTGGCTCCAATAGCTACAAATTTGTTATGACCAAACATGTCTAACAAAAAACTTATACATATCACAGCTGGTAGCGTAGCTAAAATATATCCTCCTGTTGGACCGAGTAATATGCCTGGTCCTCCCGTCATACCAGCAAAAACAGGTATCCCACCGAGGCCAAGTAATATATAGATGATAATGGCAAGACACGCATACTCTTTAGGTAAAATAGTAGCCGTTAACATAACAGCAATCGTTAAGAGTGAAAATGGTACAGGTGGTATAGCGATCATTACTTGAGCCGCTACGGCAATAATGCCAGCAAACATAGCAGCAGTAATCATCATTTTCAAACGTTCATTTCTCATAATTTTTTCCCCTTTTATTTGTGTTAACCTCTTATAAATATAAGTTAACACAAATACGGTTAAAAGAGAACAAAATAAAAAAAGAAACCGAAGGATGATTCTCGGTTTCTTATAATAATTTGAAGCAAGTTTATCTAGCAATGCTTACAACCAACGACTAACTGCATTTTCTACTGATTCTAATCGTACTGTACTCTTTTGCATAGGGGGCGGACATGACTTGTTATAGGCCATAATTTTTTCATTTACTTTAGTAATTCGAAAATGGAGACCTTCTTTAAGACCATGTGTATAGGTAGACGCTATGTCCTGTAACTCATCACGAATTTCATGCTGTAGCTTAAGCCAGTGTGGTTTGTACCCCGCATCCTTGGCTATCTTTTGAAAGTGCTGAAAAATGTCTCCGGAGAAATATTCATCCGAGATCGGTTGACCCATTCCCTTGATACGATCCATGCCTCCAGACTTTTCATAGTTCCTAAGAATATCACCCATTAAATCGTTAACCGGTGGGGTATAATCGTCCTTATCCATCATCAAACCTCATTTCATAGAGATGTGTGGTGCTTTTTCAGACAAAATCCTTAAAAATTTCTGTTGTTCGCAAGGTGAGATAATTACACTTCCAAGCACTGCTTTTTTATAATGAATTTCTAACGCATCCTTAGAAGATAGAATTCGATAACCAGCTAAAATTTGAGATGTTTTATTGACTTTCGTTATATCCTCATAAGGAATTTTACTTTTAAACGGACCTCCTTTAATGAATAAGTACTTCTCTCTAAAAGAATACTCAATATCAAAGGTGATCCACAAAATAAATCCAACACACATGATAAATAGAATACTGGTAATAACCACTGCTTTTACATCTACATCATCTGAAAAGATTTCATATAAGGCAGGTACAAGAGTAGCAAGTGCTATTATAAAAATTGCTCCCCCTATAAAATAAGCAAAGGTTTTATCAATCTTAGATTTAAAGGTCATTCCATCCCCTCCTAGACAGATTTCGTGGCTGTATCCTTAATCCCTTCCCTATGTGCGTATATATTCTTTAAAATGGCTTTAATAACTGCATAGGTTGGAACCCCTAAAATGATTCCCATTAAACCTGCTATATTTCCAGCTGCTAAAATAATCGTAATAACCGTTAATGGATGAATATCCAAGGATTTCCCCATCACGTTTGGAGTAATGAAGTTACTTTCAATTTGCTGAGCTACAAGCATTATAATCGCTACATAGATAGCTAGTTTAGGCTCTTGGATTAAAGCAATTATAACTGCAGGAACTAGGGATATATATGGCCCTAAGAATGGAATAACATTCATAATCATCCCAAATAGCGCTAGTAGTAAGGCATATTCTAGACCAATTGCTGTATATCCGATGAATAACATTACTCCCACTAAAAAACTCACGAATAATTGTCCTTGAACGTATGAGCGAAGAGTATCATCTATATCAGATAAGGTTTTACGTATAAACTTTTTCTTTTCCCCCTTAAAAAACTGTGTAATGAAAGGGACAAATTTTTCATGATCCTTCAGCATATAGACCAGGAAGAATGGTACAAGCACCAATAAAAATACTCCTTGGAATACATTCTGGACGAACTTAACTATCAAACCGCCAGCAGATACTGCTATCGTTTCTATTTTTCCACTTGCACTATCTATCGTAGTTTGAATTGCCTCTGGCAGTTCACCAAATTTTTTTCTTTGGGAGATGGAATAATTAACGAATTCCTCTACCTCTTCTACCATCTCAGGTGTATTATCTACCAACGCATTCACCTGTTTTGTTAGGACAGGACTTAATAATGCAATGAATCCCCAAATAAGGAGACCAATTACAACAAATACTGATATAATACTAGCCCATCGTGGAAATTTTTTCGATTCTAGCCATTTTTGAAGTGGTCTGGATAAATAGAATAATACCCCACCCAATAACAGCGGCATAAAAATAGCCTGGGCAATTGTTAGAAAAGGGGAAAAGATCGATTTAACCTGCATAAACATAAAAATAATTAATAAAGTAAATAATATTGCGGTTCCAACCTGGAACCAAAGCTTTTTAGTCAACTAACTTTCACATCCTCCATGTAGGTTTAACATAATCTTATATACGAATTATCATAAGGTAAGTTTCATCATTATACGTATCGTACCATTTTTATAGTAAACTGTTAATAATTCTTAACTTGAATAGGGGGAGACTCTTGGAATACTATAAAAAATTGCGCCAATATGTTGGGCATCAGCCACTCATACTGCCTGGTTCAGTTGTGCTAATACTAAATGAACAAAACGAAGTGTTACTTCAAGAAAGAGCACCTGGCATTTATGGTCTGCCTGGAGGATTAATGGAGCTTGGCGAAAGCCTGGAAGACACTGCATATCGAGAGGTTTTGGAGGAGACCGGCTTGCGCATTGGAAAACTGACACTTTGCCAAGTTTACTCAGGTCCTGATTATTATATAGAAAATCCAAATGGTGATACCTTTTATTCGGTTACTATCGTTTACAAAACCAATGAATATGAAGGCCTACTTACACCGGATGAATTAGAATCTATCTCACTTCAATTTTTCCCACCGAATAACTTACCGAACGGTATCCTAGCATCTTATCGTACCTTTATAGAGGACGAGTTATTGGATTAACGTCTCCATAACATAATTCAATGCAAATACTACGCGTAATATGTATGAAACTTCTATAATTTTAGTATTTCTAAAAAAATAGATTGTCATTCAATTATCTCCAATTATTTTATAGATGAAAAATTGGATAGGAATTATAAAAGAGAAATAAAGGTCAGCGACTAGGAGATGCTGACCTTTTTGTTACTTTTCTTTTTATTCCTATCCAGGAAACCTTACCACTTCCCATTTTGTTTTGCGAAGAGATGAAATAACAATAAAGTTAACGTATAGCCCCTGGGATTATTTCATCTAATGCTGCTGAAATAAGCTGTGAAACAGGAAAATTTCTTAAATCTAATACTCTTACCGAGCCACCTGGCGAAGTTTTTGTCACAAGAACGGAGCTCACTCATTATCTAAACATGGAATATAGACCAGCAAGGCAAATACGATTGCTCTTTGATTGTTCAAAAACAATTTGATAATCTTTTAAATTGGATATTTATGTTAAAATATTTAAAAGTATGTTGCTGGGGGAATTGATTATTAAAATTAATACTTACTTTATTCAATTATCGCTAACAATGATTGTTATTTTCGGTGGAACTTTTGCCATTCGTTATTTTAGAACCACTGAACTCCTAGTAGACCAACTTATTGGAGCATCAGTGGGAGTTCTACTTCTTATAGCATCATTGATTTGGAGGAAAATAAAAAAGTAATTACAGTATTTAGGGGGTTTAATTAATGACTTTGAATTTGGATGATGTTATAGCGACTTTAATATTTTTGATTTTTATTGTTCTAGTTATTGCTATTATTTTTATCGCTATTAAAGGTTTGAGAAATTCAACTAAAGAAAAACAGCTAATTAACCAAAAGTTAGATACCGTATTGAAAAGTTAGAGGATAAAAGTTAATCCATTAAAATCTAAGCTATTATATTCACTCATCAGGGAACTCAGAAAAATTCATATAGAAGGAGTAGAGAAAAAATCATGAATAGAAAATCTATATTTATTTTGATTTTTTACTTCCTTATCGCAAGTTCATGCTCTTTTTATTTTTATAATAGAACCGTTGCTTACGCATTTGCTATTCCGTATTTAAATCTTGTTTTCTTCCCAATTATCACCTTTTTAGTATTGTTTTCCGGCGTATTTATCTTATATCTTAAAGATAGACAACACCTTGTTTTTAAAATGGCCACTTTTTTTATAGCTATATTAGTGGGTATGTTTATATTATTTGAATTGACTAGTCCTAATTATACGTATGACGAAGCTAAGGAAATAATAGAGAAGGAATATAATGTAACAGTAGTAGAAAGTGATCATAAGAAATTAATGGATCATGACGTTGGCAAAGAAGTTTATAGAATTACTGTTCTCAAAGATTCACAAACACTAGTGTACACGTTCAACCCGTATTCAAAAGAGATACTTTTTTTTAAATAACCTTTTTTATCGAGTATGTAAAAAGAATTAGAGGTACTTCTTAACATAGCCCTTTAATTCAAACAAAAAAACACCTCTAGATCACTCTTTAGAGGTGTTTTTTTCTTCTATTAAATATCTTATTTATGAGCAATATGGACTTTTAAAAGCTTACCCTTAATCGTTGTGTTTCTCATTTTTTTCAATACTAGAGGTCCTTTACCATTTAGAATTTCAACGTATGAAACGTTATCTTGAATAGTAATAATACCTATATCGTCAGCAGAAACTCCCTCGATTTTGGCAATTGTCCCTACGAAGTCTACCGCTCTGATTTTCTTTTTCTTACCACCATTGAAATATAGCTTAGTAATATTAACATTCAGCTGCTCGCCTTTTGATTTCTTAGCTTCTGGCTGCTCCTGCATCTTCAAATCAAACGCTGCTCTGTTTTGAGCAACCATTTCTGACGTAATTTCACGACCAGTTGGAATTTCAAAGCCAATAAATGCTTCAATCTCTTTTACAAATTTGTCTTCATGAGGAGTCGCAAGCATAATCGACTTTCCGCTTCTGCCAGCTCTTCCTGTTCTACCTGTACGATGTACATAGCTTTCTTGCTCTAACGGCACATCATAATGGATTACGTGCGTAATATCTTCAATATCAATACCACGTGCTGCGACATCCGTAGCGATCAAATAACGGAATTCTCCTTTTCTGAAATCATCCATTACCTCAAAGCGATCTTCCTGCATCATACCACCGTGAATCTTATCTGCCGTATAGCCTTTATTGTCTAATGCGTCTACTAATTGATCTACACGCTCTTTTGTCCGGCAAAATACAATACAGCTATCCGGATTTTCTGTAATCGTCAGCTTTTCTATGAAGGCTAGCTTCTGGTCATCTTTCACTATATATTTTAAATGCTCAATTTTAGGCGCATCTTCTTCAGCTGCGTCTATTTCTATTGATACCGCATCATTCATATATCTGCCGCTTAACGTTTTTATCTCCTGTGACAAGGTTGCAGAGAATAGCATAGTCGTACGTTTTTTAGGAAGCAGTTTTATAATAGATTCTACTTGTTCAAGAAAACCCATGTTTAACATTTCATCTGCTTCATCAATTACTAAGTATTCTATTTTGGATACATCCAATGTTCCTTTTTCTATATGATCTAACACACGACCTGGAGTTCCAACTACAATATGTGTTTTTTGCTTTAATGCCAGCTTTTGCTTTGCAAATGGAGATTTTCCATACAACGCTAATCCTTTAATTCGTTTATAGCGACCGATATTTGTGATGTCTTCCTGAACCTGCACTGCAAGCTCTCTTGTTGGGGTTAAAACTAAAGCTTGTGGCTTATTTTCTTCCCAATCTACTAGCTCACATAAAGGAGTGGCAAATGCTGCAGTCTTCCCACTACCTGTTTTCGATTTCACCAGAATGTCTTTCTTTGATAAGGCTACTGGGATAACCTTTTGTTGGACTTCTGTTGGCTCTGTGTAACCTAGTTGTTCAATTGCTTGCAATATTTTATCATCTAATTTAAATTCGTTAAAATGCATTCTGCATAATCTCCTCTTAGTTAAAGCCTAATTTATCTTCCGCGTTCTTTTTCTTGCCTTACTTCTATCATGTGCAAATGGGGTCATCTCAAACATAAAATGTGCTAGTGTCATTGGCCAAACTACAATTCGACAATATTCGTAGGGAATCTCTTTTTAATAATCTTAAACTACAATTTTCAACCCAGTTTTGTGGTATAATTACTATATCGCTCTGTGAGTGAATATATTAGAAAAGAGGCAGATACATGAGTTTCCAACGACAACCTAAGGATGTTTCACCTTTCGTGGCAGCACGGAAAATTGATGAGAAGATCTCTTTTACACGCAATGATGTTGAAGTACAGGGTACTATTTTTAAAATCCTAGAGCAATCTGTTATTGTCGAAATATCTATGGAGGATGCGAAGAAAATTAATGTTCCTTCGAATCTTACAGTAGTATCACATAAAAACTATACGGTGATATAACGGAGTATTTCTTCTAGAAAAGCTTGACCATATTTGTCACGCTTATTAGCACCAACTCCATGTACATCTAGTAGCTCATCTTCGGTTTGCGGACGCTTTACGCACATGTCTTGTAATGTTTTATCAGAAAATATAACAAACGGTGGAACACCAGCTTCGTCCGCAATTTTTTTCCGAAGCACTCTTAACCCTTCAAATAACGGGTCATTCTTAGCAATCTGCTTTGTGACCGCTACTCCCTTACGCATGATCTTTCTCTTCCCTAACAATACTTCTTTTCCTGCATCCGAAATATAAATCGTCGGCATACTTCCCTGTTTCACTAGAAGTAACCCTTCTGCAATCATAAACTCCATAAGCCCTAACACTTCTTTTAAGGATTTAGCCTTTAATATCCCATAAGTAGATAGTTTTTGAAATCCAAACTCTATTACCTTTTTGTTTTCTGAACCTGTTAGCACCTGAGCTGTAATCGTCTTACCAAATCTTTGTCCCATTCTAACCACACAAGACAAAACCATTTGTACTTCCTTTGTAACGTCCTGCATTTCTCTAGAATCTGTACAATTTCCACATTGACCACAAGTTTCTCCATTGGGCTCTCCAAAATATTGCACGATATACTGCTGTAAGCAGTTTTCTGTATGGCAATAATCTACCATCCCTTGAAGTTTTTCTAATTCTTGAGGAATTCTATCTCGGTCTAATGCCTGATCGATTAAGAATCGCTGTGTTTGTACATCCTGCGATGCATAGAGAACCACACATTCACTCGGTAGTCCATCTCGGCCAGCTCTTCCAGCCTCTTGATAATAGCTTTCCATGTTTTTAGGAAGCTGATAGTGAATAACATATCGAACATTCGATTTATCAATTCCCATTCCGAAGGCATTGGTAGCAACCATAACCTGTGCCTCATCTGTAAGAAACCTCTCCTGCTCCTTGTTTCTAAAGGCCTCAGGTAATCCGGCATGGTATTTAGCCGCTTGGACACCTGCCTTGTTTAATAAATCATATAACAAATCTACTGTTTTTCTCGTTGCTGCATATATAATGCCGACTTCCTGTGCATTCTTTTTAATAAATTCTTTTAAAAATTTATTCTTATCTTGTCCGAGCACAACAGAGAACGATAGATTTGAACGAGCAAATCCAGTTATAACCGTATTTTCATCTCGAATTTGTAATAGACGACAAATATCATCTCGTACAGCTGGTGTCGCTGTTGCTGTTAATGCAAGAACAACAGGCTGTTCCGTGAATACATCCTTTAATCGATGAATCGCACGGTAGCTGGGACGAAAATCATGACCCCACTGAGAGATACAGTGTGCCTCATCTACTGCAATTAACGGTACCTTCACTTTTTTTAATTGGTTCAAAAAGGCCTGTGATTCCAAACGCTCTGGAGCTATATAAAGCATTCGATATTGGCCATTTAAAACCTCTTCCATCGTTTCTCGTACTTCTTCAGAAGATAATGTGCTATTTATGAATGTTGCGGGTATACCTGCCTGCAATAAGGTATCCACCTGATCCTTCATCAAAGAAATCAATGGCGAAATTACTATGGTCGTCCCATCTAATAATAGAGAGGGAATTTGATAGCAAAGAGATTTACCACCTCCAGTAGGCATAACACACAGGCTCGATTTGCCATTCATTACATAATTGATAACTTTCTCTTGTCCTTCTCTGAAAGAGTCATAGCCATAATATTCCTGTAGTAACTGTGTTGCATTTTCTAGCATGCTAGTCGCTCCTATCTAGTGAAGTAAAAAGGGAAACAGATTATTTTCCGCTTCCCTTCTTTTTATTCTCTGTATGATTAGCTGATGGTTTTGGATCTACCTTGTCGATGTCTGGTTTTAAGAGGATATAACCTATGGAAGAGGACACAATAGCTGCACCAAGTGCGATAAGAATCTTATTTATAATAGTGACTTCATTATATTCTTCTTGAGATAAAAGAATGGCTGCCAACACGACCACAATTACCATGATCGGTATGATAACTTTTGATTTTTTCAAAACAAACTTCCTTTCGCGACATATAGATTAGTATATCATAATTCATAGGAAGAATGTGGCGAAGAGGGTGTAACGTCGAGTTAAATAAATCATTTATAAGCTACTTAATTAACTGGAACCTCGTTCCTTTTTAAATATAGCGGCTTATGTGATAATAGAGAAAACATAACTAGAAGGATGAAATGTATGCAAAAAGAAATAGATATTAAAGTAAAAGACTCTCTAGCACAAGATTTACAGAAGGGGGTTCCTGTTTTACTGAAGGATGGCTTTCACGAGACGGACTCATTGGTAGATGGAACAATACTAAAGCTCAGAAATCCTGGCGGAAAGTTTATAGGCAAAGGCTATGTCGGGAAGCAAAACAAGGGAATTGGTTGGCTGCTTACTAAAAATGAAGCAGAGACAATTGATACTGGTTTCTTTCAAAATAAAATTACCAATGCATTAAAGCACCGAAAAGATTACTATGAAAACGATGATACAACTGCCTTTCGCGTCTTCAATGGAGAAGGTGACGGAATCGGCGGTTTGACGATCGATTATTTTGATGAATTTTATCTACTTAGCTGGTACAGCGAAGGGATTTATGCATTTAAGGAGCAAATCTTAAAAGCTTTAGAATCAGCAGTACCTTCTTATAAAGGAATTTATGAGAAGAAGCGCTTTGATACGAAGGGTCAGTACTTAGAAGACGACGATTTCGTTAAAGGCGAACGCGGGGAGTTCCCTCTCTTAGTAAAAGAAAATGGGGAAAACTTTGCTATCTACTTAAACGATGGAGCGATGGTTGGAGTCTTCCTAGATCAGCGAGAGGTTCGAAAAAAAATACGCGATGAGTATGCAAAAGGAAAAACAGTTCTTAATACATTCTCCTATACTGGTGCTTTTTCTGTATTTGCTGCAGCTGGTGGTGCAAAAAAGACAACAAGTGTCGATTTAGCAAAACGCAGTTTAAGTAAAACGACAGAGCAATTTGAAATAAACGGGATTAATGTTGAAGAACAGGATATTATCGTGATGGATGTCTTCGATTATTTCAAATATGCAAAGCGTAAAGAATTATCTTTTGACATGGTTATTTTAGATCCCCCTAGCTTTGCCCGCTCGAAGAAGTATACGTTCAGTTCTGCTAAGGATTATACAAAATTATTAATGGATGCCATTGCGATCACAGAAAAAAATGGGGTAATTGTTGCCTCCACAAACAATGCAACCTTTGGCATGAAGAAATTTAAGACCTTTGTGGAAAAGGCATTTAACGAAAGCAATCGAAAGTATGTCATTGAGGATGAATTCTCGTTACCAAGTGATTTCCGTACTTCCCCTCTCTTCAAAGAAGGTAACTACTTAAAAGTACTTTTCATACGGGCAAAATAAGAAAATCGTAAGCACTACTTAGGCTCGATATGCAAATGGGGTAAGAGGAAGGGCAGGTTTCCGATTACTGCAAGGTTCTTGATGGTCTCCGCAAGGTTTCAGTCGATTTGTGCAAGGTTTATCTCTTGTTGCAAGATTCTTGCCGGTTTCCGCAAGCTTTGAGCTGATCTGTGCAAGGTTCTCACTTGTTTCCGCAAGGTTCTTTACCATCTCTGCAAGGTTTCAGTCGATTTGTGCAAGGTTCTCTGCCGGAGCCTAATTCATAAATAGTTTAAATATAAAAAGGAGGATCGTGACTCAATGAGTCACAATCCTCCTTTTTTTAGATTAAGCTTTTCACTACTTTAGACATTGTTGCTCCATCTGCTTTTCCTGAAAGTAAAGGTTTAGCAATTTTCATTGCGTCCCCCATGTTCATTCCCTTAGTAACTCCCGCTTCTGTAAGAGCTGTAGCAATTTCTTCTTCACTTAATTGTTTAGGTAAGAAGCTCTTTAATAATTCTAGCTTCGCTTCCTCTTTTTTAATTAAATCCTCACGCCCCGCATCTTTGGCTCCATCTAATGCTTGGTTCGTTTGTTTTACTTCACGATTTACCACTGCTACTTCCTCTTCTTGCGTTAGAGTAGCACCTTTTTCTTTTTCAGCTTTATCTAAAGCTGCTTTTAAAAGAGTCAATACACCTTTTGATAACACATCTTTATCACGCATCGCTTGCTTCAATTGTTCAAATACTGCTGTTTTTAACATTTAAATACTTCCCTTCTACTTTACGTTCCATATATTTTATTATAGTCCACCTCTTCTCCTACTGTAAAATTTAGTTGCACCGAGCATATAAGCAAAGTATTATATAAGCAAACGCTTATATAAAGGATGGATTACTCTTGGAACAAGAAATCGAACGTGCTGCGAATATTTTCAAGCTACTCGGTGATAAAACCAGACTTACTATGCTTAAGATGCTGGAATCGCATGATTATTGTGTTTGTGAATTTGTGGAGATTTTCAAGACGAGTCAGCCTGCAATTAGTCAGCATTTAAAAAAGTTAAAGGATGCAGGCTTAGTTCAAGAGTCTAGAAGAGGCCAATGGATTATTTATTCGCTAAATAGAAATCAGGAGCTCTTTTCACTCGTACAAGGCTTGCTCGAACATTTGCCAAATCAAGACTTTTACCTGGAACAGCTAGAGGAACAAGGAAGACGTATTTCATGTAAGTAATTATTGGAGGTTTCTATATTGTCACCACTTATTTTAGCAGCAACTATTTTTATCGTTACTTTGATTTTTGTCATTTGGCAGCCTAGAGGCTTGAATATCGGCTGGTCTGCCTGCGCAGGAGCTATTGTCGCGTTGTTAGTTGGCGTTGTCGGATTTAATGATGTCCTAACAGTAATAGACATCACCTGGAATGCTACCCTGTCTTTTATAGCAATCATTCTAATTTCATTGATTTTAGATGAAATTGGTCTATTTGAATGGGCTGCCCTTCATATGGCTAGAGTAGCAAAAAGCAATGGTATTAAAATGTTTGTCTATGTCAGTCTGCTAGGGTCGGTAGTTGCGGCGTTCTTTGCTAATGATGGAGCTGCTTTGATCCTTACCCCTATCGTATTGGCAATGGTTCGCAACTTAAATTTTACAGAGAAAATGATTTTTCCTTTTATTATGGCTAGTGGTTTTATAGCCGATACGACTTCTTTACCCTTTGTCGTCAGTAATCTAGTAAATATCGTTTCTGCTGATTTCTTTGGCATTGGATTTATAGAATATGCATCTCGAATGATTTTGCCAAATATATTTTCTTTAATTGCCACTATTACAGTTTTACTGTTTTACTTTAGAAAAAGTATTCCGAGAACGTACGATTTAACCATGCTTAAACAGCCTAAGGAGGCTATAAAAGATACGTCTATGTTCCGCTTGTCCTGGTATGTGCTTGCTATTCTATTAGTCGGCTATTTCACAAGTGAGTTTATAGGGTTACCTGTGTCATTTGTAGCTGGCGTGGTTGCCATATTTTTTATCGTTATGGCAAGAAAGAGTTCCGTTGTCGATACTCGCACGGTAATTAAAGGTGCACCATGGAATATTGTCTTCTTTTCTATTGGTATGTATGTAGTTGTTTACGGACTAGGAAATGCAGGATTGACTCATGCCTTGGCGGGGGTTATTGAGACTGCTGCTGGACATGGCTTATTTACTGCAACCATGTCTATGGGGTTCATCGCTGCGTTTCTATCATCCATTATGAACAATATGCCAACGGTAATGATTGATGCACTTGCAATCGCCGAGACGAATACTACTGGTACAATCCGAGAGGCACTTATTTATGCCAATATTATTGGCTCTGATTTGGGACCAAAAATTACACCTATCGGGTCTCTTGCAACACTTGTATGGTTGCATGTCCTTTCTCAAAAAGGCGTTAAAATATCTTGGGGAATCTATTTTAAAACAGGTCTCCTGTTAACAGTCCCTATTTTATTCATCACACTATTGGGCTTATATCTTTCCTTACTAGCCTATTAACTAAAGGAGCAAAACTACAATGACCAACAAAATCATATACTTTTTATGCACCGGTAACTCATGCAGAAGTCAAATGGCAGAGGGTTGGGCAAAACAATATTTAAGTAACGAATGGATTGTAAAAAGTGCTGGAATTGAAGCACACGGCCTTAATCCTAATGCTATAAAGGCCATGAATGAGGTAGATATCAATATTTCCAATCAAACCTCAGATCTTATTGAGATGGACACACTCCATCACGCCGAATTAGTCGTTACTCTATGTGGCGATGCTGCCGACAAATGTCCAGTAACACCACCCCATGTGAAAAGAGTCCATTGGGGATTTGATGATCCTGCTAAAGCAAAAGGATCTGAAGAGGAAATATGGAGCGTCTTCCAACGAGTTCGCGATGAGATTGGTGAAAGAATTAGGCACTTCGCGAAAACGGGTGAATAAGTATGATTTCGAGCACTTACGCTCGAAATTTTTATTAATTAATTGCATTTTACAAATAATGACCATATACTTTAATAGAGGTGAACCACATGGATAACAAACGGGAGCTATTTCAAATACTGACGCGTCGCTTTGGACTATTAAACAAAAATTGTTGTTCAGTAGGTTCTGTTGATATTTCAACTATTCAAAGCCACATTCTATACGAAATTGATAAACATCCCGATCGTTCTATGCAACAAATTGCAGATATTCTTGCAGTGGATATCACTACCTTTAGTCGACAGATTCAAACATTAATTAAAATGGAATTAGTAAAGAAATGTCCATCACCTAAAGACAAAAGAGTGTACCTGCTTTCTTTAACCACTCAAGGAAAGTTTGTCGCTACCACAATCGATCAATCGATGAATGATTATTTAGAGGAAGTATTTTCACATATGAATGAGTTTGAAAAAGAAACTGTCATACGCTCCATTCAATTATTAAATCAGGCAATGGCTAAATCCACTGTATGCTGTACTCCGTTACTTTAAGCAAGCAAAAGCTTGCTTAATAAAATATTATATAGTTGCAAATTACAAATAAATTACTGGAGGTTACTATAATGAATCAAATTAAATTAACGCCGATTAACACAGGATGCTGTTCTTCCACTCCTGAAAAGATTGAACCAAACAAAGAACTACCTATAGCCATTATCGGTGCTGGCCCCATTGGCTTGGCAGCAGCTGCTCACTTAGTAAATGCAGGAGAACACTTTATCATTCTTGAAGCTGGAAGTACTGTTGGACACCATATTTCTTCTTGGGAACATGTACGTTTGTTTTCTCCATGGCAATATAATGTAGATAAGGTTGCGGAGAAATTATTGAAAAAACAGGGATGGATTGCACCAAATCCTGAGCATCTTCCTTTAGGTAAAGAACTAATTAGCAGCTATTTAGAGCCTTTAGCAAAAATACCCGAAATAAAGTCTTCACTTTCGCTTAACACGAAAGTAGTATCCATTAGCAAAAAGGGATTAGACAAGATGAAAACTGCCGATCGATCAGATGTACCCTTCATTTTGTACGTGGAGCAAGCAGGACAATTAAAGAGACTAGAGACTCGAGCAGTTATTGACGCAACTGGAACGTGGTCTTCCCCCAATCCAATTAATGCCGACAACATATGGACAAACGCTGAAAAAGATTTAATAGACCATATTTATTACGGAATTCCTAATGTACATGGCTCTGCTCTAGACAAATATAAAGGAAAACGAGTAGCTGTTGTTGGTGGTGGTCATTCAGCTATTAATTCGATTTTAGAGCTAGCTCAATTAGATGACAAAGTTGAAATCATGTGGATTATGAGAAAGAGAAATGTAGAAGCGGCATTTGGAGGAGAAGACAAGGATGCCCTGGCAGCTAGAGGTGAATTAGGCAGTAAAGTACACCAACTAGTAGATGCCGGCAAAGTGCGGGTATTCACACCATTTCTTATTCATCACTTAACAAAAACAAAAAATGGAATCATTATAGAGGGTGAATCTCAGGGACAGGTTACCACTCTACCTCCCGTCGATGAAATTATTGCAAACACAGGTAGTCGACCAGATTTTTCTTTAACAAGAGAGATTCGCTTGGATATCGATCCGGTAACTGAAAGCGTGACAGCGATCGCCCCATTAATTGATCCAAATATCCATAGCTGCGGAACTGTTCGCCCCCATGGAGAAGAGGAATTAAGACAGCCTGAAAAAAACTATTATATTGTTGGGATGAAAAGCTACGGACGGGCACCTACTTTTCTAATGGCCACGGGATACGAGCAAGTACGTTCCATTGTAGCCTATATAACTGGAGATATAGCTGCGGCTAAAAAGGTAGAGTTAGATTTACCTGAAACGGGAGTTTGCAGTGTGAATATTCAAGACCCTACTTCTAGCTGCTGTTAAGCTTTGCTCATATATAATCTTAGCTGGGATTACATTAGACAAATAAAAACATCTTTCGTTGAAAAATGGGTATACACTACCTTAATTTTCAATCGGAGGTGTTTTTCTTTTGGAATATAAGTACTTTATTTAGTAGAAGTAAAAATGACTGCTATATTTTCATCTATCTCCAGTGATTTATAAAACTATGCTCAAAAAATAGACATATTCATTTTATCTGAATATGTCTTACAAATAGACTTATTGAAGAACATTAAATTCCACTAAAACTCCAGATTTAAAATACTGTATAACCTAGCCTATATAAACGCTTTCGCATGTTCCAGCTGCTGGTTCATAAAAACAATGATCTTTATATTGTCCAGAAAAAGGTTGACCATACCAAGTCGGAGGACATGGAGCGTATGGATTAAAATACCATAATGCATATTTTGCTGGGTGTTCTCTCCAATAGTCCAAAGCCTGCTTTGCTAACTTTTTTTCAGTACCTCTCGCTCTTTCATAAAATAAATTACCTTTTTGAACGGCTTCAAAAGAATAATTGCCCCCTTGTACCTGAAAAATGACATCCTCAATAGACCTTACATCTCTAAAGTCTAAACAATCAGCTTTAGCACGGTTTACAATTACATTTCCAACATATAACATCCCTTGCTTACCTTCACCTTCTGCTTCTGCTCTCATCATCCTTGCCATGAGGTCAACATCTTTATCTCGGTATTTAACTCTAGCCATTTTTTCACCCCCTAGATACTATATGATAAAAGCCCGAATTATGTCATTTTGATACTCCCTATTCATTTAGGTTATAAACCTTTTCCTTTAAATCAGCCTACTAAAAAATCTCGAGACACTACATCTCGAGATTGCTTTAGTCTATACAATTTTAAACTTCTGCTTGTACTTCAACTACGGTTTCTTCTACCTCAGAGCGACTCATTTTTTCTTTACCGCTCTTCAGTGCTTTTAACGTTTTATGAGCTAGCGCAAGCGGTAGCTTACAGAATAGTAGGATGCTTTTACGGTTGATGCTTTTTATATATTCGTCTGCTTTAGATAGGTTGTCCTCCGCATATTCAAACATATCTGCTCGTGTCCATCCCTCGGGGAAGAATTGTACCCCTCGCTCTTTGTCTTCGTCTTTATTTCTTAATATGTTTACTGCTTGCAAGCCTCTCCCGTACGCTATCGCTAAATCGCGGTCGGTTTCAATATCTGCATTCCACTTCCATAGATCAGAAAGCATTACTCCAACAAGCCCAGCTACATAGTAGGTATACTCGTCTAGGTCTTCTTTTGTTTTTACTTGCCATTCCTTCTCTACCCACTTCGCCATTCCTTCTGCCATTTCAGCGGTATAGGTCTTAACTGTAGCCACTAAATCAGTTGGACAGATTTCAAGCCAGTCGCCAAGTCGGAGGGAAACTGCTGGTAATTGTTCCTGATACGGAGCTACAAGCAGTTCATATTCTTTTTTATCAAAACCATTTACAAGCATCTTGCTAGTTTCGAACAATAAATGTTGTTTTACTAGTGCATCCAATGTTTCGTGGTCTTCAATCTCATCAATTGCACGCATACAAAGATATGCAGAAGCAACCGCCTTTTTCAGAGTGGGCTCTAAAAAAGTAATTGGAATATAAAAGGTTCTGCTTGTTTTCTTTAGCATATCCATTGCTTCTTTTTGTAATGTTGCTACTTCACGCACAACTAGGCGCCTCCATTTCACGTTCAAGATTCTATACCCTCTATTGTATCGGATTTTACCTAAAAGATAAAATGACTCCTTACAGTTGTCGTAAATCTGTTACAACTTCACTAGTATAATATTGATCACTTACCAAAAAACCTATCAGCTTGGATGCAACTTCCTCTGCACTACTTAGCTGACCAGTCACTTTATACTCTCTAAATTTATTTACTAACGCAAATTCACTTTCTTTGGCATCCCGAATCTTCCCTTGCATATTCGTATCAATAATTCCCGGAGCAATAGATACTAGCTTTACACCATTTGTTTTCCTCGATTCCTCGAGCTGTACTGCTTCTGTAAAACGATCAAGTCCTGCCTTCCCAGCACAATAGCTGCTCCATCCCTCATACCCATTTCGACCAGCGCCAGAAGAAATTTGCATAATTTTTTTCGGAACTTCTTTTTGTTCTGTCATTCTTATAAACGTTCCAGTTAATATCATAGGTGCAGTGAGGTTTACCGCAATGCTTTTTGCCACTAGATTAGAATCTATCTCTCCAGCTGTCCCAATTGGCTCAATGGTTCCTGCATTATTGATAAGGGTCAACGATGTTGCCTCTTCTATCACGTTATTCAACAGCTCTTCTAGAGTTTCTGCTACCTTTTCGGTTGTTGCTAAATCAAATAGAACGTGATGATAATTAGGATGTTCAAGCTTACTTTCTCCCCTTGCAATACCAAATACTCTCTTATTTTTATCTATAAGTTGTTTTACAAGCTCTTGTCCGATCCCGCTAGTGGATCCAGTTACGATAAATACGTCCATCTTTTCTCCTCCTTTAACTACTGCTTCTATTAGCATATCCTTCCTTCTGTCCCCTTTCAAATATCCTTCTCCCTTTCTATTTAAATGAAAGATGGAAATTTATTTCAAGTAAAATTTTTAGGATTTAAAGAAATAAAAGGGGGTAAATGATTTAAAACAAAATAATCTTGCATAGGAGGATTTCAAATGGCTACTAAAGAACTGGCATTGCACGAACAACTAGAGGTGCACGAGGTGTTAATCTTTAAAACTTCTTGTGTCGCAAAAAGTAAATTATTTATGGATTTAGTACAAGATAAAAAATTAAAAGAAATTTTAGAGGAAGACTTAGAGCTTTCTACAAAGGCTATTAAGGATTTAAGAAAAGTCCTTGCAGACGCAAGCAAATAATTAATTAGGAGGAATTTAAAATAGCTACTAAAAAAGAGGAAACAAAAACAGAACAACAAGAAATGGCAATGATTGACGACATGGCAATTGCGACTGATTTATTAATTACTTCCAAAGCAGCTGTTAGAAACCTAGCTACTGCAATTACCGAGACGGCGACTCCTTCTGTTAAGAAGCTACTGCGTCGTGAGTTGGATAATGCCATTGATACACATGATAAAATCGCACAATACATGATTAAAAATGAAATGTATCATGCGTATGATTTAAACGAACAAATGGAGCATGACTTAGAAAAAGCTGATATTGCCTTAAATTTAGCGAAAAAATAGGGATTCGGAGATAACTCCAAATCCCTTTTTTATAGCACTACTCAATTCCCTCTATCGTTACTTCCTTCACTGGTAAGAATAGCTCGCCAGTCTCTAAATATTTCACCTGTACCTTGTCGCCCACTTCCATGTATACAACGAATGGTGCCATTTCCGACGAGACAATGTAATTTGCTTTATTGTCTAGTAGGAACGATACTTGCGTGAAGTCTCCTACACGTTCTTTAAATACACGAACTACTGTACCAGACACTGATTTTTCCTCGGCGCTAGAACTACCGTCTACAGTGCTTCCGCCACGCTGAATAGCTGTTTTATAAAGCTTTAACGCTTCATTTGGCGTATTCCCGTAAACAGAGATTTCCGGGTTTGCTGCTGACACGATAAAGTAGTTTTGTAGAAACCCGTTTGAGTCTAATACTGGTGTTAGCCAGCTTGCTTCTCCATAAAAATTATAGAGAACAGGCATCTCACCAGACCATTTCTTTTCTATAAATTTCTTTTCAATAATTTGAAGTGCACCTTGTGAGTCCATATAGGAATCCTCTAGGTTACCAGTGTAATAGGTAGCTTTACCAGTTCGACCGTCCGTTAAGGAGTAACCCAGCATAGAGTCCACGCCTTCTTTAGGGCTAGTGAAATCTGTAAAATAATACATTTCTCCGTTTTCAGTGAAGATAGGACTTACATTAGCCTCCGTCCCTTCGTCTGAAGGAAGCTTCACTTCTTTTTTACCGATCAAGCTATTAATAAAACCATGTACATATTTTCCATAATAACTGTTTTGTAAGCTTACAGTTTCTGGTGAAACAGCACCATCAATAAATTCAGGTACATCTGCTAAAGCAAATGATTCCGTTTGACCTGTAGCTGGGTCTACAACAACGATCCCCTCTACATCAAAGCCATTACGTGCAGTGATAAATTTACCGTATGAACGAATATAGTATGGTTTTCCATCTTCATCAATTTCTAATTGGGCATCTCCATAGAAAATTTTAGTCGGATGCTTCATACGCATATGTCTTTCTAAGTTTTTATGAAGAAATGACGATGGTGTATAGGTCATTTGGGATTTCACAAATTTAGGATTATCCGCTGAATCAGTTGCACTCATTGTAAAATAACCTGGAGTGACATCCCCATTCCACCATTTAAAAAATCCTGAAAATTCTACCGGTGCGATATATACGTACTTGCCATCTACCTTTTGAATTTGTAAATTACCTAATTCATAGTAGCTTGTATCTGGTACTTGGCCAAATGCCTTCTTCATTTTGTTACGCGCAAACTTAGGAGGAACACTCGCTGGTGTTTTTGTTTCATCGAATGCCTCAATTTCAACTTCTTCATCCATTTTTGCTACTTCATACTTTTTATCAGCATTCCACACAGGTGCTGATAGCATATAAATTGCTAAAGCTAAGCTTCCTAGTAAAAGGATACCTTTTACCTTTTGTTCTACACCTCTTGCCAAAAACGTTCCTGCAAAGGTGATCAATACTAGCCACGGCCATAGGGCAGTCCAGTTTCTATCTAAATTTGTTACATAATATATGATTGCGACTACAACGAACGTTAGGATTGCAAGTAAAGCAATAGAAGACACTTTATCCTTACGATCGCCGCCAAGTGGGACTACTAATAATGCAGTGACTACTGCGACTACGGCTGAAATAATAAATACAAAAGCCATTTATCCATCCTTCTTTCTTTTTTTCTACTTCTTTATACGGTTGAAAGAAGAAATGGTTTCAAGCATTATCCTTCATTGAATTCTCTTTTGACATTTCCGGAGGCTAATTCAATAAATTTCCACATAGTACTTGACCACTGATTATATTCAACAGAAATAAAAAATGTATATCCGTTTAAGAAAATAGGGTGTAGTTGATTCCCGCTTTCGGTGGACGCTTTCCGTGGGGTGAGCGATAAGCCATCACAACCACGCGCGTTAGCGATGGGCGATGGGTGATGGCTTATCGCAAACCCCACTACTAAAAAAACCCTATAAGATGACCTTTTTTTCAAAGTGTCTATCTTATAGGGTTTATTTGGTTATGATAAGAATCTTTTTAGGAGATTATTTTAACTCATTTAAGATTTCATCTAATTTTTCTGTTTCTGTTGTTACACCATTGCTTGAGAAGTACCAGTTAACACCATCTAGGTACACAATTTTTCCTTCTTTGTAAGCACGAGTTTGTTTAATAATATCATTTTCAATATCTGCTTTAATTGCATCTACATCAGAAGCAGTACGGTCAATTATTAATAAAACTTCTGGATCTACAGAAAGAACCGATTCATAAGAGAAATCTGAACCATGAGATGATGCCTCAATATCAGTAGTTGCTGGTTTGAAACCAAAGTCATTGTACACATATGCAAAACGAGAATCTGCTCCGTTATCGAAACCAGAGATTTTTTTGTCATTGTACATTGCTACTAATGCATTTTCATAACCTGCTGCTTTTTCTTTCACTTCATCCACTTTTGCTTGTAGATCTGCTTTTAGCTTTTCAGCTTCAATTTCTTTATCAAAGATTTGAGCTGCTAAGTCAACTGTTTCATTTACAGCGTTAATATAATTTTCATTGTCAGAACCGATGAATACTACATTTGGTGTAATTTCTTTTAATTCCTCATAGAATGGTGCTTGACGACCTGAGATGAAAATAACATCTGGTTCAGCAGCTGCTACCGCTTCAAAGTCGATTTGTTTTAGCGTACCAACATCAGCTACACCGTCAACAACATATTTTTCTTTTAAGTGTTGTGGGATATTACCTTTACCACCGTTCGCTGCGATTCCTACAATTCCCTCTACTCCAAGTGCATCAAGTGTATCTAAGAAACCGTAATCTAAAGTGATAATGCGCTCCGGCATTTTATCTAAAGTTACATCTTCAAATGTAATTGTTGTACCTTTTTCTTCATCTTCGCTTGAAGCTGTCAAAGAAGATATTTTCATTGGAAATGCAGATTTTTCAGCCGTGTCAGTTGCTGCTGAAGTTGAATCTTTCTCTGTAGATTCACCAGTTGCTGAATCATCATCTGAGTTACATGCTCCTAGCATTAATGTTAAAGCTGCAACTGCAGTTAAAAACTTCCATTTTTTCATCTTTCTTTTCCTCCTAAAATATACTTACTTTAATTGAAAATGATTATCATTTTCATTTCTAACTCTAGTTTAAATGAAACCCTCAAAATTTGTCAACTGATTTCTGCAATTAATTATCATTCTCATTTAGCCTCATGAAACACGTGCATAAGTGTCTGACTTATGCACGTACATGGAATCTACTGATTACAAACTAAAAGAAACCTTTCGTCTACAAAGTTATTGAGAATTAAAGTATACGCAAATACGGCAACCATCCTGCACTTGTACTGGGATATCCATATCGTAGACATCACGTAATGCTTCAGAATTGATAATCTCATGTGTTGGACCATCCTTTACAAGGCGCCCCTCTTTCAGTGCAACGATACGATCAGAATAAACAGAAGCAAAGTTAATGTCATGTAATACAATAACGACAGTTTTTCCTAAATCATCTACAAGTTTACGTAAGATTTTCATGATTTGTACGGAATGTTTCATATCTAGATTGTTTAACGGCTCATCCAATAAAATATATTCCGTATCTTGAGCAATTACCATGGAAATAAAAGCACGCTGCCTTTGACCACCTGATAACTCATCCAAAAACTTATCTTGCATATCTGTTAAATTTAAATACTCCAGCGCTTGATCTACCAACTTCTCGTCCTCTGCATTTAGTCGTCCTTTGGAATAAGGATAGCGACCAAAAGCAACAAGCTCACGTACTGTTAAACGGATATTTAAATGGTTGGCCTGCTTTAAAATAGCCACACGCTTTGCAAAGTTATTCGATTTCATTTTCTTTACATCCGTTTGATCTAAAAATACTTCCCCTGTATCCGCATCTAAAAGGCGGCTTACCATGGATAACAATGTGGATTTACCTGCACCATTTGGTCCAATAAAAGAAGTGATTGCCTTTGGTTGTATTTTTAGTGTTACATTTTCAACGACCGGTTTTTTCCCAAAGCTTTTAGAAAGCTCTTTAATTTCTATCATGCTGCTTTCCTACTTTCCTTTAGTAATAAGTAAATAAAGTAAATCCCACCGACAAAGTTAATGATGACACTAATAGTTGTATTTAAATGAAACACATGCTGTACGATAAATTGTCCTCCGACAAGGCCGATAATACTAATCAAGCTCGCTCCAACAATTAGTACAGAATGCTTATACGTATCTAAAAATTGATAAGCTACGTTCGCTACGATTAGTCCTAGGAATGTAACAGGACCAACTAGAGCTGTGGAAGTAGCTATTAACACAGAAGATAAAATCAAAACTTGTAGAACAATCTTGTCATAGTTAACACCGAGGTTAATGGCATTGTCTCGACCTAACGAAACAACATTCAAATCTTTTAATAACCTAGAGCCATACAAAAATGCCAGTCCTAGTATAACCATGGCAATTAGTAATAATTCGGTTTTCACATTCATAAAGCTTGCAAACAACCGAGCTTGTAAACTTTCATATTCAACAGGATCAATGATGACCTGCATAAATGTCACTAGACTTCCTAGCAAAGTCCCAATAATCATACCTGCTAATAAGAGAAGGAAGATTGGATACTTATCTGCTCGGAATAAGAAACGATATAAAAGCACCGCGAAAATGATCATTGCCATAATCGATACACTAAAGTTCAAATAACGATTTACGACGAATAAAGAGGCAGAGCCTGCTGTAAAGTAAATCACCGTTTGTACTACCTCATACATAGAGTCAACACCCATTACGGATGGTGTTAATAAACGATTATGTGTTACTGTCTGGAATATAATCGTTGCATATGCAATTGCAGTACCCGTGATTACCATTGCAGCTAAACGTTCTACACGCTTTGGAAAGGCATAACTAAAGCCGCCTTGAATATTATAAAATGCAAACAATGCCATACATACTAATGCAATAACAGCCAAAATAATTAGCTTCTTACTATTTTTTCGCATATGCTTTCCCCCTAAACAACATAATTAAGAAGATCGCACTGCCGATTACGGCAACTGTTGTATTTACCGGAATCTCATAGGGATGAACTATTAGTCGGCTGATAATATCACATGCGAGTAAGAATGCTGCTCCCATGAAAATAGTATGCGGGATTGTCTTGCGTAAATTATCTCCTAAATACAAAGAAACAAGGTTCGGTACGATTAAACCTAAAAACGGTATAATACCTACTGTTAAAACGACCGTTGTAGAAATAATTGCTACAATAACAAGACCTATATTTAATACTGTACGATAACTTAAACCTAAGTTTTTTGCAAAGTCCTCACCCATACCTGCTACAGTGAATTTGTTTGCGTAAATATAAGCTATAATAATGGCAGGTACGGCTACGTATAGTAATTCATAGCGTCCAGAGACAATTAGTGTAAAGCTTCCTAAGAAGAAGGAATCTACATTTTGTAAGACATCTGCTTCGTATCCTAAGAATGTGGAAATGGCACCAATGATATTACCATACATAATACCAATTAAGGGTACGAACATAACATCCTTGAATTTAATACGCTCAAGCAATTGCATAAAAATAAACGTACCGATTAGTGCAAATGAAAAACTAAAGAAAATTTGTCCCATATAAGACATATTTGTAAAGAATATCATCGAAACTATGACACCTAGTTTTGCTGCATCCAGCGTACCGGCCGTTGTCGGTGATACGAACTTATTCCGACTTAAACTTTGCATAATTAAGCCTGCAATACCCATTCCTGCACCAGCTAAAATAATTGCCATTAAACGTGGCAATCGACTCATTACAAAGATTTGGGTCTTCTGGGAGTCCAAATCAAGCAGATCACTCGGTTTTATATCAATGGCACCTATAAATAGCGAAATAAAGGATAGGATAATAGTTGCTACTACTAATATCCATAATCTCATTTGTAATCCCCATAAAAAATATATTTCTCAACTTTGTTGATAACGATTATCATTATTGAGTCGTCTTCCATTATAAACAACGAATATAGTAAAATCAACATGTACTACTTAATTACATTGTTAATTTCAACAATTCTTTGTACTCTAAAATTATGGAATTGACGTTAGTTTATAAACATATGTTTTACAATATAGTTTAGGGTAGGATATTAACCTGAGAATCCTAGTTTTTTAGACCTAATAGCTTCCAGCAGGCAAAATTATAAAAAAGATTAAATTCGGGTTATATAGAAGCTTCTTTGTAAATTACTGTTTATATTTTGGCTATATTAAAGGGTTGGGTTGATTGATGATGCAAAGAAATCTTAGATCAGAGAGTAGAATTGATTTTTCGCACCAGCCGGACGCTTTCCTCGGGGTAGCGATAAGCCATCACTCATCGCTAGCGCGTATTTATGCTGTCTTATGTATCTCACTCATCCCGTAGGAGTCGATGTCTGGCACTCCAAGCAATAAATGGGATCAGGTTTAGGATCGATAAAGCGCTAATAAATTTACTCGCATAAGCGAAGCTGAAAAACTGTCACCAACCCAATTTCGTCATCTATTTTATGATTTTAATAGTAATTGGAATGTCCTTTTTATAATGTTTACAGTCACCATAAAAAATTGTTAGTCAAAATCAACGAATAACTTTAAGCTTATATTTTTAAAATTCCTCTACATTTCACTATCAAGAGAATATGAAAAAACTGCTCTTCATATTCCACCTTACGAAAGAGCAGTTCTATTGATTTATTTATTAAGTTTCGTAGATTACCTATAGAACTTCATGACTCATCTGTTTACAGACTGACTTCCTCTATACAAATAGCTTTCTTATTTCTTACCGAAAAGCCTTTCCTCCAGCTAATTGTAACCATGAAGGCCGACGCGACCAATAGTCCACTTAATATATAGAAACATATGATAATTAATCCGGAAGAGACCATTCCTGTAAAAAGTGCAAGCAATAAAATTCTGATGAGCAAGCCAATAGAACGGAACAAACTATCAACTCTGCCAATAATCTTGTTCGGAACTTGATCCATAAGGAACGAATTTCTCGCTACTCGAGCCCCACTGTTTCCGATAGCTAAAAACAACATTAACGATAGGTATACAGGTAGTTCTACAAAAACAATCAAAGAAATGGCAACGGTATAAATAAGCACTCCTAATATAATAGTCTTCTCATTTCCTAGTTTTTTCGCAAGCATCGGAACAAATGCCCCTGCTAGCACTGCTCCAGCAGCATATATCATTCCTTCTAAGCCATAAACGCTAGCATCCGCCTCTAGTACTTCCACTAAATAAACAGGAAACAAATAATTCGTCAGCATAACTCCTATAAAGGGCATAAAGGCAAATACCAAAAAAACGAACATGGCTGGACGTCCCATCATATAAACTAACCCATCCCAAGCTCTACCTTTCTCTTCCTTCTCTGCTTCTGATCGTTTCGCTCTGGTATAAGGAAGTTTAACATAGAAGTAAATAGCTGCTCCGTAAGTCAAAACATCTAATAGTAAAATAAAATGTAAATCCCATTTCATTAACAAAATACTAGCTACTCCTCCAGCTATCATGCTAGAAAGCTGCCCCTGTACCTCCATCGTCCCGTTTAAAGATTTATACTGATCCTTATGAAAAATTTCCTGATTCATCGCAAACATGGTTGGATAAAAAATAGTGTAATACAGACTGCCAATCATATAAATTAGTGTGTAATGCCAAATTTCATAGGATAAGCCCAAGAATCCAATGGAAGTGAAAAACAATAAGGCAACTAAACAAACTATTTCACTAATTAACAGTAACTTTTTTCTGGACATTCTATCTACTAACGAGCCAACAAAGGGCGTTATGATAAAACTAATGATAGTCATTGAAATCGTAATATAACCGAATACTGCGTTACCGTCGTCACTCGTCACGAGCATCCAGGGAATTGCTATCATTGTAATTCCTGAGCCTATAGAGGAAGCTATATTAGCCAATATGATCAGCCAAAATCTTGAGTCTTGATATAAATTTTTCATCGTCAAACACCCCTTCAAATATTCTTACTATTCTTAATGTAAGGGAATTGACATAGATTGCATTCAGCCAATGGTCTTAAATCATCCTCATACCTTTGACCGAAGAAACCCACCTTTACAGTCAGATACAGGTGGGTTTCTTTGTTTTATTTTAAGGTTTCCGTAAGATATAAGTCCTTTTGGATTTGTTTCAAAGCATCCGTAAGCTCTATACGATAGAAAATAATTAAGTTTCTGGTTGCTCGCGAGACCATCGTGTAGAGAAGAAACTTGTCATTGGGCCCATCGTAAACCGATTGGTCAGCGTCTGCTATTAATACAGTCGTAAATTCAAACCCCTTTGCCATGTATCCTGGCATGATTAATATCCCTTTCATATATACCTTTTGTTCCTGTGATATTAGTTGAATAGAGGGAATGATATTCTTCAATTCCTCATAGAGCATCCGACAGCTTGCCATGTCCTTACATAATATAACCAAAGAGGTGTTGGTCTCATAATAAGAATCTACCACTGCTTTTATTTCCGTTAGCCGCTGCTCCTTATCCACTTTTTTTACTAATGGCTTTCTCCCACTCACTCCTAGCGAGAGGACCTTATCTTGCTTTAAAACAGCACTCATAAAATCTGTAATTTCATGCGTAGAACGATATGATTTGTTAAGTTCTACTATAGATATATCGGAAAGCTCCCTTGGTATATGATCTTTTTCGGTTGGATGTACTACTTGGTTTTTATCTCCCAGCAAGGTAAAGTGAGCTTTCGGAAAAAGCTGCTGAATAGCTTTAAACTGAAGAAATGAATAGTCCTGTATTTCATCGATTACAATATGCTTGATGTCTAGGTTTCTGTCAATTCCTTTGATTTTAGCTTGTATATACATAAGCGGACCTAAATCTTCATAAAAAAGTTGTTTGGATTTTATTTGTCGAATCGTTAATTCATAGACTTTTTTAGCCTCCGTTGTATCCATACTCCTAATGGAACCCGTATAAATTTTCATGATGTTAACGAATCCCAGTTCTTCTATTGCACTATGGAGGGGTGAGTACTGCTTTTCTATCTCTTTTTTACTCTGTCTCATTAAATACTCGTCATCACCGATGTATTGGTCGACTCCCCTAAGCTCCTCGTATCTCCTCAAAATCGCCTGTTCCTTCCATTCCCTTAACCTAGGCATCAAGTGATTACGAATCTTTTTTAAACGGAAGTCTATTTCCAAGTTTGTATATTTTCGATAAAACAATTCTTGCAGCTCTGTAGCTGATATAAAAACTTTCTTACCAATACTTAATGTGTAAAAAGGTAAGCCGGCCATTGCTAAATCCTGTAGGTATTGTACGAGATGAATTGCATAAGCATTTGAGTTTTTCCAGTAAAAGCTTTCCTGATGTATCAAGTCGGCCTCTTGTAGCCGCTCTACATTTTCATAAAAGGTCTCTGCCACTAATGGAAGGCGCTTCATGCCTTTATATAAACGATAATAGGTAGAATGGACGACATTCTCCTCTCCTAATTCCGGTAACACATTAGAAATATAATCATTAAACAAATCGCTTGGGGAAATAAGCATAATATTTTTGGCGGAAAGTGTCCTGCGGTATTGATATAGAAGATAAGCGATGCGTTGCATAGCTACAGATGTCTTTCCACTTCCCGGTGGTCCTAGCACCATCATATTATGATGACTTTCTGAACGAATAACTGCATTCTGATCACTTTGAATGGTCGTCACAATACTCTTCATCTTTTGTTTTGCCGTATCCGTCATAAGGCTTTGTAGCACCTCATCACCGATATATATGTCTGCATCAAATATTTGTAAAAGATTATCGTAGGAGATTTTAAATTGTCGGCGTCTTTGGATCTGGACGGGCACTATCTCTTCACTAGGAATTTGGTAGAACGCTTCACCTAACTTATTTTCATAAAACAGACTGGATATAGGGGCACGCCAATCATGGATAATAATATCACCTGTGTCTTCTTCACCAAACGTAGCGAGTCCAATATAAAGGCTTTCCAGTTGTTCATCCTCTATATCAATTCGTCCAAAATAGGCACTTTTATAGAGTAGCTCTAACTTAGAAAGCACATCATTAACATGGATATAACGTAGTTCTTTTTCCTTGAGAGTAGGTAGTATGGTTGCAAAATCAATTCCACGTTCATCAGACAAATCTGAGAACTCCTTTGAAACGGATTGCCGCTCTTCTATTAGTTCACCTTTTTGTTTTTTAAGAAAAACTTGAAGAACATCTATATGTCCCTTTAGCTTTTCAACTACTGTGGTTAAATGTCGCTGTTCCTCATCCCAAATATGTTTTTCCATCCACTAACCTCCCTGACATAGCATGCTTATGTATTATTACAAAAAATTCTAACAATTTGCAGTCTTATAATAAAAAAATAAATCTGCTATAATGAATATATAAGAAAGGCAGAGACACTAGTGTCCCTGCCTTTTATAGTCTATGCAAATAAGCAAAAATTTATAAGAGTTACCTCAAGGCTATAGCTCTAAAGGTATTCCCATTACTTTAAATCGTTTCTTTATAGACTACGTACCACTCTTCTTCTTTTTGTAGAATGTTGGTGCCTACCCAGCCTGCTTTAAGTAGCTTTTGCTGTTCCTCTATGTCAGACATTTTTATATTCATCTGATTTTCACCAAATACAATATAGGCATTTCCGTCGAGCCTCTTGCAAAATATGTAACGTAACATATTATCATACTTACGTTTAAGCGCTTTAATAACCATTCCTTGGCTAAGCTTGTCCTTCAAGCTGGCAAAGTTAAATGGAGCTACTGTCGCACAAATGTAGATGTACGGAGAATCCTGCAGGAGCTCCATTACTAGGTCTGCTAGTTTTCTTTGAAGACCGTAGCCTCGATATTCTGGATGGACATTTGTAATTTCCTGATAAACCACATCACCTAATTCTGCTTCGGAAAGACCGATATCATATCCTAGATGATGCTCATCCATTACCGGGATTGCAAGGGTACGAAACGCAATTAGCTCCTCACCAGCAAATACTCCTACCATTAAACGATGCTTAAGAGAATCTTCAAACTCCTCTCTTGTGAGGGGCTGTAAAAACTCCTTGTTCTCTAAGTGTTGGAGAACAACGCTCTGTAACGCTAAAATTTGTTCCATGTTGCTCGTTGTTAATTCTCTAGCTGGATAATCTTTTTCCCCTAGACTGACAGTCCATTCTTTCATTGACACACTTCCTCTTACTTCATGACTTTTACGGAGAACTCGGTTAACTCTTTTAACATATTTTCATCCACATCAATTCCTAAACCTGGGCGCTCATTAAGTTTAATAAATGGGACATCATAGCGTAAATTTCCAACGTCCTTCGAGAATTTAAGTGGGCCGGTCAATTCGACACTCGTAAATGCTTTTTTAGAAAATGCTACATGAAAACCTGCTGCTGAACCAATGGAAGACTCCACCATTGAGCCAATCTGGCATTCAAGTCCAGCCATTTCTGCCATATGAGCGAGCTTCATAGCAGGATATATACCGCCACATTTCATCAGCTTGATATTCACCTTATGCGCGGCTTGTTTTTCTATTAATTCACGCATGTCTCGTATTCCTCTCAACCCTTCATCCATCATGAGGGGAGTACTAGTTTTTGCCTTGACCTCCACCATGCCATTGAAGTCATCTGCCATAACAGGCTGCTCTAGCCAATCTAATCCTATATGCTCCAGCTGACGCATGGCAGAAATCGTGTTGGCACTGTTCTTCCACCCCTGGTTTACGTCCACTCGGATAGCAATCCCATTACCCACTTTTTCTCTAACGGCTTGGATTCGTTGTACATCAGAAGGCACTTCTGTTCCTACCTTCATTTTAAACGAAGTATAGCCCTCTTTCATACGTTTTTCTGCTTCTTTTGCCATCGATTCTGGTGTCCCTATACTCAAAACATGAGTTACCGGAAATTTTTCATGATACCGTCCGCCTAACAATTGGTAGACAGGAACGCCTAGTTTTTTACCTACTACGTCGTAACAAGCAATGTCTAAAGCTGCTTTAGCTGCTGGAGCTTGATAAACCGCCTTATCCATTTTTTCATGAAGTCGCTCAAACTCCATTGGATTTTCTCCAATCAACGCCGGTGCTAACGTATTTTTCAGCATCGCATAAGTGCTCTCCCACGTTTCCCCTGTTACATGCTCGTCTGCTACTGCCTCCCCATATCCAATGAAACCATCTTCTGTTGTTAGCTTAACTATGAGCGAAGGCATATCATCGTAAGTATGATAGCTGATGATAAATGGGTCAATTAATGGTAATCTAATAGCATAAATTTCTATTTCTTTAATTTTCATATTTTTCTAACTTCCTTTACATTTTTATATTATTTAGTTATAGTTGTCGTTAAATAGTCGTTAATTTTGTAAAAAAGGAGGGTGTCATGCAAACACGTATAGCAGTACTTGGTTCCGAAAATTTTATAAACCGCTTAAAGCTTTTCGAACAAGAAATACCTTCCATTCGTTTGGATTATTATCAATATCATACTCCAAAAGAAGCAAAGGAACTACTAAAAAATATCAAACCGTGCGATGCTGTATTCTTCTCCGGTTCGCTTCCCTACCTTTATGCAAAACAGGAGAGAGAAATGTTGCCGGTACCTTCCTATTATCTAAAACAGGACGGCACTTCTGTTGCTACTACATTATTAGCAACCTATAGCACTCCTATACAACAAATATCCATGGATTTAATAGAACCTGCCCTTGTAGAGAGTGTCCTACAGGATATTAATCAAACCGATTCAGTACCCTTCCTTAAGCAAATAGATCCGGCGTTCTCTTTAGAGGAAGTGGTTTCCTTTCATATAAATCTTCAAAGGACAGGAAAAACCAAATTGGCTATTACCTCAGTGCACGCTGTACATGAGGTACTGGTACAAAGGTGCGTACCTGTTGTACGAATGATTGACCCTAAAAACTCTATTTTAAAATCGATTGAGGAAACTAAGACATTGGCGTTGCTAGCAAAAAGTGAGGCTGCTAAGATTGCCGTTTGTTCCATCTCCCTTACCGAACAAGACATGAACACGGCATCAGCATTGCAAAGAATTACAGATTCAATTGATGCTTCTATTGTGAAAGCCGATGACCTCCTTTATTTGCTATTCACTACTCAAGGTAAAGTTCAGCAAGCCTTAGAGCACAATAAGGTTAATAATTGGCTTGAGCTTTTTAGTACACCAATTCGTATTGCCTTTGGTTATGGAACGACAGCAATAGAAGCAAGTGCAAATGCAAAAGATGCTTTAGCACATGCAACAGAAAATACAGTCTTCCTTATGAATGAGAAAAAACAATTGACTAACCCACTCTTCCAGGAAGAGAACAAGATCAATTTAAGAACGAGCGATCCTAGACTCGTTGTATTGGCTAAGGAAACAACATTAAGTCCAGCAAATCTATCTAAAATTATGCTTTTTAGTCGCCTCCATCATTCCGTTGCGTTTACGGCACATGATTTAGAAATCTTTTTAAAGGTCAGCCGCAGGACTACCGAAAGGATACTAAAGAAGCTGTTGAACCACGGGTATGCATCCATTGTTGGGGAAGAAATGACGTACCAGCAAGGACGCCCGCGAGCGATCTATGAATTTAATTTTCCTACCTACCAATAAATGTGTATGGGCATCAGCTAATCTTTTTATCCATATTCGATCATGAACCTATAAAAAAGAAAGAAAGTTCAGCTTGTCACTGAACTTTCTTTTTTTACGCTTCGGCAATCTCTCTGTTTAAAATTTCTTGCTTTTCTTCCTCTGTAATTTTCACAATAGAGTATCCTACTGCTGCAAAAATCATAGATAAAATAGGCACTGTATAATTTAATATTGCATATGGTGCATATTCAAAGGCACCTACTCCAAGTGTCGCTAAAATGAAAACACCACATGTGTTCCAAGGGATGAACACCGAAGTCAGCGTTCCTCCGTCCTCTAAAGCACGAGAAAGGTTTTTAGAGTGAAGCCCCATATTCGTATATGCTTTAGAAAACATTCTTGCTGGCACAACGATGGAGATATATTGCTCAGAGCATGTCGCATTCGTTGTAAAGCAAGCTAATATAGTAGAAGCTATCATCGAAAAAGCAGTCTTTGCTAGCTTTAAAATTTGATTCATAATAGATTGAAGCATACCTGAAAATTCTAAAATCCCACCAAATGTCATCGCCACAATGGTCATCGACACGGTATACATCATGGACTCCAATCCACCACGATTAAATAGTTCATCCACCATTGTGTTACCTGTTTCAATTACAAATCCACTTTGAAGAGCGCTAACAGCTGATGCTACGTCTCCCCCTTGTATAAAAATTTGAGAAAGGAATCCTAGTAAAATACCAACTACTAAAGCTGGTATAGCTGGTACCTTTAAAGCAACTAATACAATTACTGCTAACGGGATTAACAATAACCATGGAGATATTACAAAGCTTTGATCAAGCACACCTATTGTTTGCTGGATGCTCTCCTGATCAATACTGCTATTTTTATATTTCATTCCTAACAGACCGTAAGCTACTAACGCAATTACCGCTGCTGGTATAGTTGTATAAAACATATGTCGGATATGTACGAACAAATCTGTCCCTGTAAGACCAGCTGCAAGATTGGTAGTATCAGAAAGTGGCGACATCTTGTCACCAAAATAAGCTCCAGAAATAACTGCGCCCGCAATCATAGCTGCTGGAATCCCCATGCTTAGACCAATCCCCATACCTGCAACCCCGATAGTCCCCATTGTAGACCAGGAGCTACCAATGGCCAGAGAAACAATCATACAAATCACACAAATAGTTACTAAGAAGAAGGACGGAGTAATGATTTTTAGTCCAAAATAAATCATGGTGGCTACTACGCCTCCACCAATCCATGCCCCAATAATAAGGCCGACCAATATAATGATGACTACTGCTGGTAGTGCTAGTTTAATCCCCTTATACATCATTTCTTCGATATCATTCCATTTAAAGCCATGCTTCCAAGCAACAAAAGCTGCTACGATTGTACCGACTATTAGCGGAATGTGAGGACCTTGCTCCAACTTAACTACAGCAATAACCATTGTTATAATCATTACTATTAAAGGCGTAATCGCCCATATTAATGACATTTCTTTTTTCTCTGTTTGTTCCTTCTTTTCTACCATTCCACTTCACCCCTTCACGACTTTTTCGACAATTTATAATTGTCGTTTATTAGTCGCTATTAGAGATATATTAATCTTTTATTAAAAATTCGTCAATCTTTTTTAGCAACTTGTAAAAGCGTTTTCATAAGGACTTGAGCGCCGATATAAAGGGCTTTACGGTCAAAAGACATATGTGGATGATGAAGACCAGGAGAAAGGTCTGCACCGACCCCAATCATAGTAGCCTTTAAATCTGGCTGTCTAATCGTATAAAAATGGAAATCATCACTACCAGATGTGATAACCTCTTCCGCCAGGCTAACTTCTCCTATCGCTTCTATGATACCTTCTTTAGCTATTAAAGCAGCCTCATTGGAGACTTCTGCTCCTGGAGTGATATCCTGCCATTCCCATTCTATATCTATATCAAAAAGAGTTTGAAGAGCATGTAAATTCTTTTCAATTTGTACTTTCATCTGTTTTAGCACACTATTCTTTTGAGCACGTGCATCAATTGAAAAGCTAGCTGTACCAGGAATAATATTAGAGCTCTCACCGCCAGCCTGAATTTTAGTTAGTTTAGCGGAATATGCCTCAAAAGGAGAAAAATATAAATTCTTTAAGGATTGATGTATAGCGACTGCTACATCAATTGCATTCTGCCCTTGATGAGGTCTGGCTCCATGGGCATCCATTCCCTTAATTTTACCTTCAAGAAACATAGCTGCTCCGTGGTGAATTGCTGGTGAAACCTTACCAAAAGGTAGTTCTTCTATCGGTCTTAAATGCACACCAAAGAGATGCGTAACTCCTTCAAGCGCTCCTCTATCAACCATAGAATTCGCACCATTTCCTTTTTCTTCTGCAGGCTGGAAGATGAAACGAATACGTTTATTTAATTTTTCATCCTTGAGTAAAAGAAGGGCTCCTAAAACCATAGAGATATTAGCATCGTGACCGCAGGAATGATTGGCGCGGTAAACCCCGTCCACCTCCTGCCACAAAGCATCTATATCTGCACGAATTGCGATCACTTCATCCCCTTCACCTATCTCTGCTAGGAGGCCTGTAACATCATCAAATAATCGATATGATACGTGGAGCGAATCAAGGATCTCTGTTATTTTTTTCGTTGTTTCGAATTCCTTCCAGCTAACTTCGGGGTATTTATGAAAATGTTCAAACCACTCTAAAATTTGAGATTCTACCTGCATCTTTTCTCATTCTCCCTTTACACTTTTTTATTTTTAGATCTCTTTTGAAGCCCCAACTTTTTACTTTATGATTTCACACACACGGCCAATTTGACCATCTGTGAGTCTTACTTTAATACCGTGTGGATGAAAGGATGAATTCGTTAAAATATCTTGAACGATTCCTTTTGTTTTGTTACCGGTACGCTGATCCTTCTTCAAAATAATATAAACTTCTAGTCCTGCGTGAATGTCTTTTCTATTTTGTCCGTTCATATAATCACCTCTTTTTGTATCGTACCACTTTCATATCATGCTTACATCCATTTGTTTAATTGAAACCGGTTTTCCTTAGTAAGTTTTTAGAAGAAATGGTCGTCATTTTATATTTAGTACACTGCACATGCCAATAACAGCTATGTTCTTTGGAAAAAGCAAGACTTCATGCTATACTGTGAAAGAATTTTCATTACAAAAGGAGTGTTTTATAATGGCGAAAAAAGGTTATTTCCTTATGGAATCTGGAGACAAAATTGAATTTGAACTATATCCAAACGAAGCACCAAACACAGTAGCTAACTTTGAAGAATTAGCTAACAGTGGTTTTTACAATGGTGTAGTGTTCCACCGTGTAATTCCTGGTTTTGTAAGCCAAGGTGGCGATCCAACTGGTACTGGTATGGGTGGAAGCGGTAAAACTATTAAATGTGAAACTGCTGGAAATCCTCACAAACACGAAGCTGGAAGCCTTTCTATGGCTCACGCTGGAAAAGACACTGGGTCAAGCCAATTCTTCATCGTTCACGAACCACAACCACATTTAAACGGTGTTCACACTGTTTTTGGTAAAGTAACTAGCGGTTTAGAAGTAGCAAAAGCTATGAAAAATGGCGACAAAATGGAAAAAGTCGAAGTATTCGACGAAGCTTAAGTTAGATATTTTAGGTCTTGGGGTGATTATTTCCAAGGCCTATTTTAAATAACAAAATTACACCCCTCCCCCAGCTAAATCCCCCGTATCGTAAATCACTGAACAATATAAACAGATCATTACATCATAGGAGGTAAAAGGATGAAGGATTTCCATTGCTGTGCAACTTGCATTCATTTTAGCAGTGAAAAAACGACTAAAGGCATGTATTATAAATGCAAAAGATTAGGCTTTCAAACTGAACCCTCTCATAAATTCAACTGTTGGAACCCAAAAGAAAATGTAAGAAAGCTAATGGAGAAGACAGACACTAGTAAGTCTTAAACGATTTAACTAAAATATTACAACTATATATTTACACCGCTTATCCAATATTGTATATTTTACATATAACCAAAAGGTTATGTGTTGAGGAGGTCATTTTTTGACGGACATTTACAGAGCAATAGCAGATCCCATACGTCGTCGTATCCTCACCATATTGTCTCAAAAGGAATGTACTCAAACCGAACTAGTTGATCATTTCCCAATCTCCCAGCCTGCAGTAAAAAAACACCTCACTATATTGCTAGAAGAGGAATTAATTGAGGAAAGGAGAGAAGGAAAATATCGCCTCTATCGTTTAAAGCAAGACAATTTTGCTGTTCACTATAAAAAATTGCAAGAAGAGATTGGTTTGATATTAGAGGATAAGCTCACAAGCTAAAAAACTATTTAGAGGAGGATTAAAATTGGTTAAAGTCGTTCAGTCGGTTCAAAAGGAAATCTTCATAAAATCTACACCTGAGAAGGTATGGAGAGCACTTACGCAAGCAGACGAACGTAATGCCTGGGAAACCAGAAGTTGCGAAATGGATATAAGTATCGGCGGACAGGTAACCCTAGATTATGGGTGGGGCGCTAGCTATGTTGGAACTATTATAGAGTTAGAGGAAGAACAAAAACTCATTTTGCAAGGGAACGACAAGCAATTGACCACATGGACCATTACCTCTGAAGCAGATGGTGTCCTTGTCTCCATTGAATATACAGGCTCTTGGGCTGGGGACATCGGCTTAATGGAAATGGACAATATGCTTTTTGGTACTTATCAGTTCATGTTAAACCTTAAGAGTGTATTAGAAAAGGAAGTGGATTTACGCAAAAACTTTTGGAAAAGTTGGATTGGTGTCTTGCATCGTACTGCAGATAAGCGAGAAGGAACTAAAGTAGTTCAAGTAATAGCCTCTACTCCTGCTGATGGGTTACTAGAAGTAGATGACGTGATTACAGCAGTAAATGGGAATACGGTTCAATGCTATGACGACTTGGAAAGTTATGTATTTTCATGTGATCCCGGGCAAAATTTAATTATTTCTCTTATTCGAGATGGGCAGGAACTGCCGGTTAGCCTTCATACGATTGGTTTTGGTCATTCCAATTAATTTCGCTATATTGGAATCCAAGTAGGCCCTCCTTCGAGAGCCTACTTTTTGTTATGAGGATATCTGTCGGACTAGCAACAGACCATCTCTCGTCACTAATCGTAAAGCCTTATCCATCAACCCGCTCGCTTCGCCACCTACCGTTTTATAAGACCTACCCTCTTAAGTACTTTCCTTCCAACTCATTGCATTGGTTTTTAAAACAGTACTTCAGTTCTTATAACATCTCCGTAAAATAAAAACTACTACATTGTAAATAAATTACTTTTATAGTCATAATTATTTATTATTTTAATATTTGGTTACTATATTACAATACAGTAACAATTATAATATAAATTTGTATATTTATACCTTTTATATGTTTTTGTCGGTATAATAAATTATAACAAAATAGTGATAGGCGGAGGTGTACCTATGTTTCTAATCACTCGCAAAATCAATGGTACAACAGAGACCTTGAAAAATTCCAACAGCCAATTCAATAAAACTTTTACAACTTATGAGGATGCCCATAAATTTGTTCTAAAGTTAAATAATAATATTATTCCTTCTAAGCATTGGAAGGTTACCGAAGAGACGATGGAAGTTACAAACGAGCAGTCATAACTGCTCGTTTTTTATTATTTTACAGTTTTGCTTACCTGTCCGACCTCACCATATCCCGTCAATACCAGTGAACCCCAACATTTTTTCGTATCGCCTAAAAAATAATATGAAAAATCGTTACATATTCATCAGTCTAACCTTATCCCTCTACATATAAATAAGATAACTCTTAGCGAGGAGGAGGTGTTAATAATGAGTTATTCAAATTATTGTGGTGGTGGCTACGGCGGTGGATACGGCGGTAACACTGGCGGTGGCGGTTACCCAGGCGGCGGAGCTGGCATGGGTTCTGGATTCGCTTTATTAGTTGTTTTATTTATTCTTTTAATCATCGTAGTTGGTACTTTCGGATACGGAAGTGGCGGCGGCGGTTATGTTGGCGGAGAGTCCTGCTAAATAAAATGTGTTAATGTTCCTCCTAGTTACTATACTTTACCTCACAAGACGGGCTTTTAGGAGCCTGTCTTTTTTGTTACAGGTAGTTATTTTATAATGAGTTTAAGAGCTCAGCGTAATTATTTTTTGGAGTATTTACTTCCTTCGAAACTGGATAAGCCTCCATTAAGGCTGATTCAAAAGGGCTTAACATTGCTTTAAGCCTATCTTTATCACGAAGGTTTGGATCTAACCAATTCCCGAACATTTCTGGTGGTAGTATGACTGGCATACGATCATGAATAGTCTTTACTAAATAATTAGCTTCGGTTGTGAGAATAGTGCAGGAATGAACCGTTTCTTCATTTTCCCTTTTCCAGGTCTCCCATATTCCGGCTACTCCAAATAGTTCATTGTTTTTCATTTTTATAAGCATTGGAATCTTTTCCTTTTCATTTGCGATCCATTCATAAAAGGAATTCATAGGTATGATACATCTTCGTTGTGTAAAAGCATTGCGATAGCTAGGTTTTACATCAACTGTTTCAGACCTTGCATTGATCATTTTGTAACCTATCTTCTCGTCCTTCGCCCAGCTGGGTATCAACCCCCACCGTAGCTTCCCCATTCTATTGCTGGTTCCATCGTTAATAATAGCTACGACAGACTGAGAAGGGGCTATATTATAATTAGGATAATAATCCTCTTCATTGGATACAAACTGCACATCAAATCGTTCTTTCATCTGTTCCATATCCGTATATAGACTAAAACGTCCGCACATAAGAGAACCTTCCTTTCTGTTATCTGTCCTATATCCTTTTCCTATTTATTGTTCGTTCAAACGCAGGCAAAAATTAAAAAAATCCCTAGAGTGTTTTACTCTAGAGACATTTTCTATAAGAGAAATGAAATACCAATAATGAGTACGATAGGTCCTAAAATAAATAACCAGGCTAACGGTCTTGCAAAGTTGACAGACCAGCCAACTCCAAAGCGTTTTTCTACAAAAACACTTGGATCATCTTTGTTGATATAGAAAATACCGCCCTTCCAAAATCGATCATCATCTACAGATGTACTATGAGGATTTCCTGCAACCACTTCTTCCTCCCCTACTTTCAAACGTGATCCTCCTTGACCAACTTTTACAGTAAAAATAGCTACACTAGCAAAAGCAAGCACCAAAAATCCTATTGGTAAAGCAATCATAACTAGGGATGAGGTTATTTCAGGATGTATTGTCTGTAAGTGAAGATATCCCATCAGCAAGGTGACTCCTACCGACATGACAAAAGAGAGCCAGCTAGAGTATTTCCGAAATGCAAGCTGCTGCTTAACGGAAGTTTTTTTGCGTTGAGGGCTAATGCTTGTTCCCGACATTTTAATTCCCTCGCTAGTAAATAAAAACATTACCTGCATTATCAATAAAATTAGTGGAAGGGAAATAACAGTAAGATAGCTTTTCTCACTAAAAGCATCTGCTTCCCCAGTCGGACCCCAATGAGTAGGAATCATGTCCGGCATCTGTGGATATTTTATAAGCGTATAAAATATAAGCCCAATCGATACAATCATGGGAATAATAAATAAAATTCTCGGCAGCAGTTGAAGCTTCTCTTGAAATCCTAAATCAACTACTTTGACTTCATTTTTGTCGGAAAACCAGCGACGCTTCTCTTTTAATTTCTTCATTTTCGTATGCATGATGAAGTAATAGGCAACGCTCAAAAATAGAACACCAATTTGAATTCCAACACTAACAAGAGCCAATACCTCTTCCTGAGGATTTTGAAGCAACGCCCAAGCAATATAGCCCGCAAAAATAACTAACCCACCAAAAAGAACTACAGCTGTGTATCTATTTTTTAACTGAAGGATTTCCTTGTCCTTTTCATGCTGCTCAGGAACATTTACACCAAAAACAATCGTTGGTTTTAGAAATCTTGGAATGTATGCCTGTAAAATCGTAATAAATAAAAGAATAAATCCAAATAACAACAAAATCATTATTTACCCCTCCTTAATATGTCGAACAAGCTCTCGTACCATTACAACCATTTCTTCCTCTGAAAGTTGCAATACCATCCCCTCTGCTAGCAATGGGCGAATCTGTTCAGCTAACAATTGCTTTTGTTGATCTGTTGCTTTTTCCATGCCTTTTGGTTGTATAATTACCCCTGATTTCGGAACAATTTGAATGAAATCTTTCTCTTCCAAAAGATGATAAGCCTTATTAACCGTATGCATATTCATACCCAAATCAGCGGCAAAGCTTCTAACAGATGGCAAGGAATCCCCTGGCTTTAGCTCTCCTCTAGCCATTCCTTCCATCAATTGTTGCGCTAGCTGTAAATAGATCGGCACAGATGAATTCGGCTTTATCTCTATAAACATTTCATGACCTCCTATTTACCTCTTGTTCTATGTATATTATAACACACTGTTCTATATGTAGTATATCAAAATGTTTTTATTTTTGGCTATGTTAAAAGGTAGAGTTGATTTATGATGCAAATACATCAGAAAGTAGAATTGATTTTTCGCCCCAGCCGGACGCTTTCCGCGGGGTGAGCGATAAGCCATCACCCATCGCTTA
>NZ_CALIED010000022.1:0-2946 GCF_938022135.1 uncultured Psychrobacillus sp. | reverse complement strand
ACAACTTTTGGCTTAGCCTGTATATTCGAATTTGGTGTCTCTGATTTCACATTTGCTTTTCCGCTACTAACGGGGGCTGGGTTGTTCGCTTTTGCCGTTGGTGTAGTGACTGTTTTAGTAGATTTATTTGGTATCGTAGTGTTGCTCAGGTTTATGTGATCTCCATTGCCACCAACGACCTTCGGCAGATCCTGTATCTGCTCATTTGGATTCCCCTTAGTAGGGCTGGCAACCGCACTTTTGGCTTCGGGTATATTCCCTTTAGATGGCGGCTGGACTGCAGATGCTTGTACTTTACTAGAATTTGCTCCAGTGCCGTCCAAATCGGGGGTCTTATTGGCAACGTTCGGGTTCTGGATCTCTGGATTAACACCGCCACTGGGAGTTTTAGATGTTGGCATGTTGAACATGAATGGACTATTATTGGTATACGGTGTCCCATTCTGTAAGCTAGTAAAGAGATTTAATCGTGACTGCGAACCAATCAGTGGACTATTCGCCATATCCCGATAAACGGAAGTAGACACTGATTCTACTACCTCATCGTTTAGGACATTTTTGGGCTGAAAAAAATTACGTCCTTTATTTACAATTTTAGTCCCAGTACTTCCCCAGCCTAAAAATGGAACCATTGCTGCAAAGGAAAGACCTGCGTTTAACTTATCTCCTCTAGCATAATAGATTACTCCGTTTAAACCATCGGCTATTTCTCCGATTCCTGGTATTAACCCTGCTAGATCTAATCCAAATTGAAAACCATCCAACTATCGAATTCATGCAACTGTAAAACTGTATCGTCGCGTTTCTTTTTGGAATTTTGAATTTAAAAAACCTTGAAAGACAGTTAGCCAATCAAGGTTTTAAATATTATAAATTATCTTTAAACCCCAAAAATACACCAGAAGGGAGGAAATAAAATAATGAATGATATTTTTGTTAAATTACTTTATGAATCTATCGTGAAAGAGAACCTTCAACTCAAAGACTTGTATGAAGCGGAGAATATTACTTCTAAAAAAGATGATTATTGGAAAAAGGCTACGGTTTTAAGTTCTTTAAAAGTTGAATTCTTTATGGCATAATATACTTTTTTAAATTACCTAATACCTCTTGCCAATAACGTTTGATGAGTTCCCTGATCGAGTTGCTTTCCATTTGGATTTAGTATATCAAATACTTTACTTACACCCTCATACTTTACATTAATTCAGGTAAATTATAGTACAATATCTTGATACCCTACTTCTTCTACATTTTCATCTTCAATTTTTATTCCTAACCCATTTTCAATATCCCAAGAGACATCACAAAGCAAACCTAGTCTTCTTTTTCCATTCTTTCTTACTCTTCTTACAATTAATTCAGTTGGCTTCACTAAACTTTTTAAATCTGAGGCAGATTCAACTTTTGGAGCAAAATTATCTGCTTCTGATTTATTCCCTAACCTCTCTCTATATTCTTCATAATTATCACTATAGTAGTCATATACTAGTTTTTCTGCCTCATTCATTATATTTTTCATATCTTGAATAAAATTTATAAATGCTTCTCTCTGTACATTGGAAAAATCCGCACTTTCATGTCCATCAATACTTAAAATTATTTCCTTCTCCAAGTCAAACATTCTAAGAGTTGTTTTTCCTCTCCAGAAATTATTTTTATATTCAAGTTCTCCAAAAAGATCATCATTAATCATTGTCATTTTTAATTACTCTCCTAACTTAACTTTTATATTATATTCGCCAACTCCACCCAAATGTCCAAAAACACTATTAATTTTTCTAGGTACCAATTGTATTGTTTCCAAGTCATTAAGTTCATGCCAAGTATATTTATTATCTTCTCGCCAATCAGCTACATCTTCTGCTGTCCATTTTTTATCTGGTGTACTCCAATTTTTAGCCAATTCTTCATCAGCAGTTGAAAAATTTGATTTTCTATCATTAGTCATGTTTTCTAATTTTATTTCACCTTTGGAGAATGGTGAAAAGTCTGGCATTCCATTTTTGTACTCAACTCCGTCAACGCCAGCTTCATCAAGATATTTTTTAACTTCTCCGGTCTTATCAGAGATAAATAACGACTCTGCTCGTTCGCTACTCCATTCGCCTTTATTAACAGGTGTTGTTTTTACCCTTTGCTCATAAGAGCTATATTTAGGCTCTACATCAAAACCTCTAGTATAATCTATCTGCCTATCTTTAACTGTCCCCTTTGACGGGACATCCGGTTTCGACAGCGATAAATTGCCAGTAAGAGGACTATTGAATGTTACAGACTTTGGTGTCATATTATTGAAGTCTGTTTTGAACATATACATGTTAGCCTGGGTTCTGCTTAGTGGGCCATTGACCACTTCTTGGTAAGTGGGTGTAAACATAGATGCCACTTTTTCATCACTTAATACATTCCTTGCTTGGTATAACTGACTACCTTTATTTGCAAATTTCGTTGCAGTACTTCCCCAGCCGGCAACTGGAATCATCGCCGCAAAGGAAAGACCTGCGTTTAACTTATCTCCTCTAGCATAATAGATTACTCCGTTTAAACCATCTGCTATTTCTCCGTATACAGGAATTAGTCCCGCTACATCTAATACAAATTGAAAACCATCCAACAGTTTATTTTCTTTTGGCGGCTCAACTTGGACTACTTCTTCCTTGTATTCTACTTTAGAAACGATTTCGTAGTATACTGTCCCGTTTTCTGAGTACTCTTTTATCAATAAACCATTTTCATATTGATGGTACTGGATATTCTCTCCTACGTTTTCATCAATCGTATTCATCCTTTTAAGCTCTAAAGCTTGAAAGGTTTTGGCAGTGATCATCGTGCCGATTATTTTGTCTCTTTCTTCTCCCCATAGTTTATGAGGATCTAAATATACCTTAGGGAATAGCTCTGTCCGAATCTCGCTTCCAAACGTAATTGCATTCCACTGACTCG
>NZ_CALIED010000021.1:0-3505 GCF_938022135.1 uncultured Psychrobacillus sp. | reverse complement strand
CAATTTTTATCAAAAATTAAGGGAGGTTCTGCATGGCTGATTTTCGACAAGACCAATACAACAAATATTACACGAAATTAGAAAAATATAGGAAAAAGTTACCATCATTCGTTAATGAATACATAGTATCATTGGCTACAAAATCAATTGAGACGCAATCCGATTACTGTTACAATATAGTTCAATTTTTTGAATACTTCGTCCAAAACAATCCAGCTTTAAATGGCAAGCTTACCAACGAAGTCAGCAAGGACGCGGTAAATCAACTTCGTCCACAAGACATCAACGAATATATTGCCTACTTGATCAACGAGCGTCGATATGCTACAGCATCGGTTCAAAAAACCGTGACTGTTTTGAATTGCCTATTTTCTTTCCTTGAAGATTCAGAACTGATTGACAAGAATCCAATGCGAAAATCTATGAAACCTCGCACCAAGGAGCAGCTAGACATTGTACATTTACCGCGAAAAGATATGGATGAATTACAGGATGTGGTTGCAACAGGTAAGAATTTGACCAAGCATAGAAAAAGTTATCACGAAAAAACACGTCTACGCGATGAAGCTATTGTCACACTCTTTCTCAAAACAGGTATTCGTGTTTCTGAATGTGCTGGAATCAGGATGTGTGATGTTGATTTTGAAAAACGTCAATTCAAAGTGCGGCGTAAAGGTTACAGTGATAAAAATCAGCAACCTATTGACATGAGTAAATCAGTGTATGATGCACTACTAGCGTATTACGAAGTTCGAAAAAAAATCATTCCCCTCGCTGGTCACGAAGAAGCCTTCTTCTTGTCTCTCCAACGTAAGAGAATGAGTATTGCTGGTATTCAAAGAATGGTTAAGAAATATGCCTTGGATTTGTCTGCATCTAACGACAAAATTAGTCCACACAAACTACGAGCATCGTATGCGACTGCTTTGTATGACGAAACTAACGACATCTATCTGGTATCTGCCGGATTGAATCACAAATCCGTCGATGTAACGGTCCAGCACTATACAGCTATGGACGCCGAACGCAGAAAGAAGGCTTACACCGCTCTTTAAATTGTGTATACAATTAAAGTAAAAAAATTAAAAACTTGTATTTTTTAAGAAAATTTAGATTGTTTATTATATAAATAAAGCATTGTATTAACTTTAGTTCTGTGTGTTTGCCTCGTGAGTCCATAATATCACATTTTTGTAAAAAGTCAATGGTTTTGTCCATATAATTTTGCGCTTGCGCAAAAAAAACACCTGCGGCCAAGAGCATATTGCTCTCCACCGCAGGTGTTTCCCTTGTATCTAGGCAGCTTCTCGAAGCTACCTTTGCATCTTACGAAGCCTTACGTCCGCCTTCAATGACGCGGAACTGCTTCTTTTTCTTCTCCCTTCTTTTTTTTGTATTTTCTTCTATCCAAGTCGTCCGAAACGCCCATGAGACTCGACGGAATAATCGTCTAGTCTTTCTGAACGTGTCATTTTTGATTGCTTTAACTACCAAACAAGTGCTACACACACCAAGTGGGGTCAGATAAAGCAGCAGAATGGGTGAAGAAACTATCGCACACCCAATTATTAAAATAATCTCAAATAGTAGCACAATCAATGCCACTACCACTACCAGCAAAGATATCCAGGTGCTACCAGATGCCATCTGATAGCATTCTTTCCAAAAAGCTACTATGTCTTGGAAAGAATTTTTAAATGTATGTACTATGTTTTTAATGGTAGTACATACAAACTCTGGGTTCCACACTGCCCAGCTCATGAACCAAGCAATAATTCTTTCAACATTCATATTTTTCTCCTTCTGGGCCTCTGCCCTAACCAATTATGAGGCAAGCCGCTCTGCAGCTCACCTATTCTACTTGTTACCAACAAAAAGAGGCAAACTATTTAATAGTTTGCCTCTTTTCTTCTCCTGTTATTTGCAACTACAATCTCCTCGTCCACCAGATGAGGAGATTGCCCCGACTTTCCTACTGATCAAATTTACCGTTAGATGATGCTATGGACATCGGTTGATGCCCATTCAGGTTCAAGATATGGTTTCACGTACTTCGCCGTTGTTTTCCCCGGCTGCACATTCATTGTATACATCGCCTCTACGAAGTCGCCCACGTAGATCTTTGGGATTCCCCAAAGCTTGTCACAGCATGATATATGCAACAAATGCTTTCCACGGACCTGCAGCCCGTACTCGTCGTAGAAATTGATGTAAACATCCTGACGACCTGACATGCCACTACTAATGTTAATCGCGTATCTTTCAACGCGTGTTGAATTTTGATAGTTACGGATTAGACGTCGAACGTCCTTATCCGCTAAAACAAAATTCAACAGATCCAAATACCAGGGATCGCATCCTGATAACATTTTTACTTCGATGGTTTTGCTCTCCGGCCAGATTCGAAGCACTCCCGTACTTCTTTTCTTGGCTTCGCACCAAGAACTCAAGCCATCAATTTCAAAAGGTTTCATAACGAATTCTGCTCTACTCATAGTTTTTCTCCTTCCGGGCCTCTGCCCTTATACAAATGTGAGGCAAGCTGCTATGCAGCTCACCTATTCTACTTTTGTTACCAACAAAGAAGAGGCAAACTGTTTTGCAGTTTGCCTCTTTTCTTCTCCTGTTATTTGCAATTACAAGCCCCTCATCCAGAGATGAGTGAGCTTGCTCAGAGAGACCTAGCTATCTTAAAAGCTCAAAAAGCGCCCACAAGCAATCGGCCTCTTCAGCGATCTCCTCTCGCTGTCCGAGAACATAATCATAAAACACATTCTCGGTTCCGTAGTCTTCGACTATTTCTTTTACATTAGAATAATGTGTCTTATGACTTTTGTTGAAGGAATCCACTACTTCCTTTTCAAATCTGCTCATATTATTATCTCCTTTCGGGCCTCTGCCCTTAAACAATTGTGAGGCAAGCCGCTCTGCAGCTCACCTCTTTTATCTGCAACACGAACGGGACACTACTCCCACACTAGATCCCAAGGGTTCCAATGCGGAAGCATGTCATACTCTCGCCACAAAAGATCAGCCTCCTTTGTGGTCAAAGAATACTCCTTTGCCAAACGCTCCCAGTTGGTCCACGGACCTCCCTGTTCTGCCGCATTCAAATTAAATGCCCAGTTTCGGGCAGTCTCGCGGTCAAGCTCTCCTTCCCAGAATCGCTCCTTTGGGGAAGCGTTAATGCCATTGTCGTGAGTCGCGGTTTGAACCACTCTCCATGCGGCATCCTGACCTAGCCAAAAGGGTGTGTAGCAAAATCCATCCTGGACGCGGGTACAGCGGAATTTCTCCGTGCTGATTACCTCAACACGAACGTCCGCCTCTTTGTATGTGGCAAGAATGGTGTGTGCGCCTGTGATGCGAGCGCTAAGACCTTCGAACTTATTCAGTTCTCCAGCTAAACCTGCAGTTTCTCTTACCATTTCTAAATACTTACTCATATTATCTCCTTCCGGGCCTCTGCCCTTATACAAATGTGAGGCAAGCTGCTATGCAGCTC